>NZ_JAROCA010000024.1 GCF_030732005.1 Tigheibacillus jepli
TTCGACGGATGGTTTGGATTTTCCTTTTTTTAAATCAAAGTTGTCGAATTATGTTCCCCGTAAGTTGTTACTGAACCCAAATTTTTAAACGTATATTTTTTCGGATTTATGCGTTTTTTAATCAAAAATAATGGTAAAATATGCATCATAGCGTGTATGATCGGCAAACAAAGCATGGCTACACAAAATCCGATCATTCCTATTTCTTTTACAGGATGTACGCCATGTATCATGGAAACAGGTACATAAAGGACGATAAAAGACAACAATCCCGTCAAAAATGAAATGAAATACAATCGATGCAAGCCATATTCTTTTGTCATGTTAATGGATTTCCAACAGTTCATTTTAACGGTACCTCCTTGATGTATCTTAAATCCTTAGATGATATTAGTACGTTTAAAAGGAAAAATCAATAGTTTTTAACTACTTTTTTTGACACTGAAAATGTTATTAATTTCTAACTATTTCCATACGCAAAAAAACGCATCAGGACAAGGGGGGAGACTCATTGTTAAAGGAAAATGATGTGAATCAGACAGCATTTCATATCAGGCTGTTATTAAACATTTTGGATGTTACGCAGTACCCATTCACAAAGATGATTATTGAACATAATATTGGGAAAACAACGTATGAGGATTTTTTGTTATTCCTGGAAAAATTGGATGGGGAATATCGAAGCCAGAAAAGAGAAGGATTGCTTGATTTTTCTTCGCTGCTGACCATATTTTCTGAAAAACTTCCACGCGGATTAACCACAGCAGAAACGGTGCAGGCTTTATATCATGAGTCTTATTATCCTGAACTCATGAAGGAATTCATTACCCTCATGGAAAACGGAGAAAACCGAAAAAGCAGAAGGATAAGGAAGAGAAAGAGGTAAAAAATGCCAGGCACCGACACAATTGGTGAATTATGTCGATCCTGGCACTATTTTCTGAAAAACTGATCAACCTGTTGGTGGAAGGTGATGATTTCATCTAGTTTTTTGTTAATTACGGGTAGTTCTGGTGAATTTTTGAAGGTATTTGAACGATAAATTTGTTCTTTTATTTCAGTTAATGCGAGCTGTCTATGTTCGACGGCTTCCAGCCACTTGTTTTTATACGAGCTGGTAAATAACTTATATAATTGATCGTTTGCTTGATAAAGATCTTTGCGTACCCCTTTTATCCAGACGCGGCTAACCAAATTGTGTTCCGCAAGGCTTCGGATGCTAGTGCTCATGGATGTTTTGCTTTTTCCCAATGCTTCGCTCATTTCATCCAATGTCATTGTTTTTTCTGTCAAATATAAATAAGCGAATAACCGCGCTTCTAGTGGGGTTAATCCAAACATTTCAATCGTCTCCGCAAATTCAGCAATAATTTTTTTGGTTGTGTTTTCCATTTCCCATTCCATAAGTACCTCCTAAAACGTTGCTATGTCAAGGTTACACCAAACAGCTAATTTTTGGAAATATGCAATTGGCCAGTAATTTGGAGGAAATCGCAGTATTTTTAAGGAAATATCCTAAAAAATTTGTACAGAATAAACTGTACGTAAATTATTAACCGAAATAGATGTATATAAAGTTTGTAAAGTGTATGTAATAAATTTATAATGGTGAAAGTCGACAGTCATTCATATTTCAATGCATGCAAATAGTTTGCAAGTTTCATAAATATGCTACTCCAATCGATTAGCGAAAGACAGACTATATAAAGTTTTTTTGAATCGGAATGACATGCATGAAAAAAAGAAAAGAAAGGGTGGAGGCATGCCGATTATTCAAGTGGAAAATCTAACCAAGGTATTCGGAAAAAATACCAAGCAAGCTTTGAAATTGATGAACGAAGGCCTGTCCAAAAACGAAATCTTGGAAAAAACAGGAAGTACCGTTGGGGTCAACCGTGCCAGTTTTTCCGTGGAAGCCGGAGAAATATTCGTCATTATGGGCCTGTCGGGAAGCGGTAAATCAACATTGGTTCGCCTTATCAATAGATTGATTGAACCAACGCAAGGGTCCATCTTGATTGATGGGGAAGACCTGTCGAAAATGGATAAAAAAGCATTGCGTAAAATAAGAAGAGAAAAACTGAGCATGGTTTTCCAGCGCTTTGCATTATTTCCGCATCGAACGATTTTGGAAAATGCGGAATTCGGGCTGGAAATTCAAAATGTGGATAAAACCGAAAGAAAAGAAAGGGCACGAAAAGCATTGGAATTAGTAGGCTTGAACGGCTATATCCAGCAGACACCTTCTCAACTATCCGGAGGCATGCAGCAACGTGTTGGTTTGGCACGGGCATTGGCAAATGATCCGGAAGTATTGCTGATGGACGAGGCATTTTCAGCATTGGATCCACTAATTCGCAAAGAGATGCAGGATGAACTGATTGATTTGCAAGCATCCATGAAGAAAACAATCATCTTCATTACACATGACTTAGATGAGGCACTGCGGCTAGGCGATCGTATCGCTTTGATGAAAGATGGCGCAATTGTGCAGATAGGGACGCCGGAGGAAATATTAGTCAACCCTGCCAATGATTATGTAGAGAAATTCGTAGAAGATGTTGACCGCACAAAAATACTTACGGCACATCATATTATGAAGCGCCCAGAGGCTGTCAACATAGAAAAACATGGTCCGCGTGTTGCATTGGAACGCATGCAAAAAGAAGGAATTTCCAGCATTCTTGTTGTCGATTCCCAACGTAATTTAAAAGGCTATGTAACGGCGGATGATGCGTCCGATGCCAAGAAAAATAATATCCGAGATTTGAATGAAATCCTTAAAACAGATATTAAAAAAGTGGAAAAAGATACAACAATGCATGAAATTTTTAATGTGATCAATGGTTCACCGATTCCTGTAGCGGTAGTGGAAGACGAAAAACTCGCGGGCATTATCGTCCGCGGGGCTGTCATTGCTGCACTGGCGGGAGATAGTGAGGTGAATATGGAACATGCTTAAGTTAATGTCACAAATACCTATCGCAGATTATACAGACACGTTTACAAAAAAAATAACGAATGCGTTTTCGTTTTTATTTGATCCGATTAAAGAACATTTTGGCAACATGATGGACTTTACATCCAGTTCATTATCTGCCATCCCGCCGGTTGTTGTGATTATTATTGTCGCTATATTGGCATTTTTCCTTAGTGGTAAAAAATTCGGGCTGGCCGTATTTTCGATTGTTGGACTTTGGCTCATTCACAACCAGGAATTATGGGATAAGTTGATGGATACGTTCACACTCGTGCTTATTTCCAGTTTGCTTTCGGTCATTATTGGAGTACCTATTGGCATCTGGATGTCAAAAAGCAGTATTGTGGAAGCGATTTGCAAACCTATTTTGGATTTCATGCAGACAATGCCGGCATTCGTATACTTGATTCCGGCAGTTGCATTCTTTGGTATCGGTATGGTTCCGGGTGTGTTTGCATCATTGATCTTTGCCACCCCGCCTACTGTCCGCTTTACCAATCTGGGCATTCGGCAGGTTTCTAAGGAATTAGTCGAGGCATCTGAAGCATTCGGCAGCACGGGTGCACAAAAATTGTTCAAAGTTGAATTGCCAATGGCCAGACAAACCATCATGGCAGGCATCAACCAGACAGTGATGCTTTCATTATCTATGGTCGTTATCGCATCCATGATTGGTGCACCGGGACTTGGAAGAGACGTACTGTCAGCATTGCAGCGTGCATCGGTCGGGTCAGGTTTTGTTGCAGGTATCGGTATTGTTATTTTGGCAATCATCATTGACCGTTTTACACAAACTGCAAATAACAAAAATAAAGATTGATAGATTGTTGATATGGTTATGAATTGCCTTTTGAACAGGCAAATGATTCATAAATTATTTATTCAAAAAGGGGAGTTTTATTTTATGTCTAAATGGAATTGGAAAAAACTTGGTATGGCAGCGGGTCTGACATTGACACTAGTTGCTGCCGGCTGTGGGTCGGATGAATCATCCAGTTCATCCGATGGTGGATTAGATGATTACAGTAAAGCAGTTGACTATAAAGTAACAGGAATTGAAGCGGGTGCCGGTGTATTCAAGGCAGCTGAAAAGGCAACAGAAGAATATGACAGCATGAAGGGCTGGGAAGTGCAAGCATCTTCCAGTGGCGCCATGGCAACTGCTTTGGGTGAAGCGATCGATAAAAAAGAACCAATCATTGTTACCGGCTGGTCACCACACTGGAAATTTGCAAAATACGATTTGAAATATCTTGACGATCCAAAAGGTGTATTTGGTGATGCAGAAACGATCAATACGATGGTACGCAAAGGCCTGAAAGATGATATGCCAAACGCGTATAAGGTACTGGATAATTTCCACTGGGATACAGATGACATGGAAGATACCATGTTAGCCATCCAGGATGGGGAAGATCCTGCAAAAGCTGCCGCTGATTGGGTGAAAAAAAACGAAGACAAAGTCAAGGAATGGACTGACGGTGTCGATAAGGTCGATGGCAAAAAAATCGAATTGGCATATGTGGAATGGGATACAGAGGTTGCATCAACGAATGTAGTTGGCAAAGTATTGGAAGACTTGGGCTTTGATGTGACATTGACACCGCTGGATAATGCCGTTATGTGGAAAGCTGTTGCAGATGGTGAAGCAGACGGGATGGTAGCTGCATGGTTGCCAGCAACTCACGGCGATTTGTATGATCAATATAAAGATCAATTGGAAGACCTTGGCGAAAACCTTGAAGGTGCAAAAATCGGTCTGGTTGTACCGGAATACATGGACATTGACTCAATTGAAGATTTGAAGCCGAAAAAATAATGGAATGGGAATGAACAAAAAAATAACAGGCTGGTACGTAGACATAGTACCAGCCTTTATTTGAAAGACAGTTTTTGAAAGATTGGTATTTTTGTCGAATAGGGGACTTTGAGTAAGGCTTTTGGAAAAAATGGAGGGAATTTTTTGAAGTTAATGCAAGTGAAATGGAAAAAATGGCTTGTTGGTATCGGCTTTGCCGCCATATTGACAGTTGTTGTCGGATGCAGTTCAGATTCGAATGGCGATAGCAAGGGCAATGTTCCGGACGATTACAGCAATGCAGTCGATTATACAATCACCGGTATTGAGCCAGGAGCCGGTATCACAGTAACAACAGAAAAAGCGCTTGACGCGTATGATTGTTTGAAAGGCTGGGAGCTGGAGCAATCATCTACTGCGGCGATGGCATCAGAACTCGATAAAGCAATTGAAAACAAATCCCCCATCATTATCACCGGCTGGAACCCGCATTGGACATTTGCGAAATACCCTGACATGAAGTATTTGGATGACCCCAAAGGTGTATACGGTGATGTCGAACAGATCAAAACACTTGCCAGAAAAGGATTGAAGGCGGATAAACCTGAAGCCTACAAGCTGCTTGACCAGTTCCATTGGGAAGTGGAGGATATGGAAGGCATCATGTATGAGTCCAAGGAATCCGGTAAGGACATCGATGAAGTGGCGAAAAAATGGGTGGAGGACAATCCGGACAAGGTAGCCGAATGGACAAAAGGGGTCTCTGACGTTGAAGGCGAGGAAATTGAGATCGTCTCTACGCCATGGGATTCCGAAAGGGCTTCATCCAGTGTAGTAAAAGAAGTTATGGAACAAAAAGGATTCAAAGTAACGGTTACACCGGTCGATGTGGCAGTCGTATTCGAATCTATAGCAAGTGGAGATGGCGATGTGACACTGGCTGCATGGATGCCTGTTACGCATAAGGAATTCTATGAAAAATATAAAGATGAATTCGATGACCTTGGTGAAAACCTTAAAGGTGCAAAAATCGGTCTCGTTGTCCCTAAATACATGGACATTGATTCCATTGAAGATTTGAAACCGAAAAAATAATGATATTTATTTCCGGTCCGCTAACAAAGTTTTCAATGGGGCAAGCATAGCAGCCCCATACTAGCGGACTGTTTGTTTGGAAATCCGAAGAAAAAGGCTGTCCCATTTGCGGGACAACCTTTTATCTTTGCCTTTGAATCCATTTCCGAACTTAATCCTTCTTCACTTTTTCTTCCAGTTCTTTTAGGCTCGTTTCAATTTGTTCCAGGTATTCTTGAATTTTTTCTTGATGCGGCTCAACAGAATCCTTCCATTCTGAAATAGAAGTTTTGATTTCCTGTGTCAGTTCTTTAATCATAGCTGCACCTTCCTTGGAAGTTTGGGTGATTTGGTTTTTCAATTTTAGACCGTCACGCTTCACACTTTCCAAGAGCTCCATCCATTCCGATCCTTGCTGTTTGGCACGAAGGCGCATATCCTTGCCTGATAGGGGGGCGGTGAACAAAGTGGTTGTGGCGCTGACCACGCCTCCTACCGCAATTCCGAGCAAAAATGACTTAGTTTTAGACATATTTCCCAACTCCTTTATTACGTGTCCAGGCTGATATAGCCCTGTTAATCTCATTATACTACACATTCCCTTAATTATTTGCAATGACACATTCATTCCACAAGTTTAAAAAATCCCCCGACTGCAAATGCCGGAGGATCAGCTATTTTTTCATTAAACAGTGATCGGATTTGTCCGTTTCATGATGCTGCGAACGATTGGATAAATAACAATCATCACAATGGTATTCACTGCTGCTGCCGGAAGAACAATGCCAACAAATAAAGCGAAAAATCCGCCTTCCATGAGGCCAAGGACAAACAGCGTAACGGAAAGAAAAACACTTCCGCTGATAATTGTTCCTATCGCCGTCAAAACGGGTGCTGTAATATTAACGTTGACAGCTTTTCTCACTAAAACGAATAATCCCAG
Source organism: Tigheibacillus jepli (assembly GCF_030732005.1). Lineage (GTDB taxonomy): Bacteria > Bacillota > Bacilli > Bacillales > Amphibacillaceae > Tigheibacillus > Tigheibacillus jepli. Next base: position 6,796 of record NZ_JAROCA010000024.1, read on the forward strand.
AAATGCAAAAGCGGTAATTGGCTTATCGATCATATTTGCAATTTGTCCTCCGGGTGCATCCGTTGTCAATGCCGAAACGATTCCAGTTGCGAGTGCCAATAAAATAACGTATTTCGGCTTTGGAAACAACAAAATTCCCAAAAACATCATGGCGAGCAGCATATCCGGTTTCATACCGAATAACAGCGGCGGCATTACCGCATGCAACACTGCACCAATTGCAACCAATAACGACAAAATAACCAAAACTCTTGTTTTCATATTCTATTCTCTCCTCTGCTTGGCTCAAGCTCTTTTTCTTCCAGCTGTACGCTCATCGTCAGCTGCGAAGTATTATAAGTATATCAAGATTTCTGACAAATGAAAAGAACTTTTTTTATTCAGCAACATTATTGCTGATTTCAGCGGCAATTTTTTGCAAATCATCCGTTGTATAGTCTTTTTCATGTACTGTCCAATTGGAAGAATAACCGTCCCCCTCGCCATAGCGCGGAATCAAATGCATATGCAAATGGAAAACGGACTGATCAGCAGGTGGTTCATTATTATTCAGCAAATTCATCCCAATCGGCTGATACGTTTTTTTAATGGCATTGGCAATTTTCGGCACGCGGGCAAAAAATTCTTTTGCGACCTCTGCTGGTGTCTCATAAATATTTTTCGTATGCGTTTTTGGAATGACCAATGTATGGCCTTTTGTCACCTGGCTTAAATCGAGAAAAGCATACACAAATTCGTCCTCGTATACTTTAGCAGAAGGAATTTCCCCATTCACAATTTTGCAGAAAACACAATCTTCATGATTTTCCATTTTCAGTCATCCCCTTTTTTCATCTTGTATCCATTGTAAATAGGAAAATCACTCCTGTCCAGCAGGTGCCTGTCTTTCATGAAATGAATGCTATCACAGTACTTCTATGGTAGAACTCCCGCGAAAAGCGCGTATACTCCATTTACGACGGTTCAAACGAATATTCTTGTTCATATCCTTTGATAACATCAGTTTATTTGCAAGGTTTTAGAAAGACCGAAAAAGTCCTACCAAACAGAAACAGGCATGACCCGAGGGTGGGCCAGCCTGTCTGTTGAAGAAAGAGGATATCATTCTAATGCCTTTGTAAGTTGTTAAACGTTGCCTGCTTAACTGTCTACAAAAACCTTTTTGTCAAGATCTCTTTTGGAGATACGCTGGCAAAAGGGTTTTCTCATTAGAGTTTCTTTCACAAACACCCCATTTGTGTTAAACAAATTTTATAGCAGTGATGATGGATACGCCAACACAACCACCTCATTTGTATTTTCACATTGTGGTGAAGCAAATTACCCTCTTTCTTCACTCATTATTGTGAGCGGGAATTGCAAATCTTATACAAGCAATTTTAATCTTTTACGGTGATGTAACAGCCCAGCTCAAAATCAAATTTGCTACACCTGTCTGAATAGCTTTATCACCATAAAAATGGTAGAATTTACAGTAATCAAAAAGAAGAAAGCAAGCAGGGGGAGAACGTTCTTGGAACCTTTATTGCATATTGAAAATTTAAAAGGCGGATATACACATAAAAATGTTTTACACGGTATTTCGTTCGATGTGAAGCCCAATGAAATTGTTGGTCTGATTGGATTAAATGGTGCGGGTAAAAGCACGACAATTAAGCATATTATCGGACTGATGCAGCCGAAAGCAGGCAGTATTTCCATTAATGGAAAAACACTTCAAAAAGATATGACAGGCTATCGGAGCCAGATAGGATATATCCCGGAAATGCCGATTCTTTATGATGAATTAACGTTATATGAGCATCTTAAATTAACAGCAATGGCGTATGAAATTCCGGAAAATACATTTGAAAAGCGTGTTGAAAAACTCGCGAAGGAATTCCGAATGGAAAAACGGCTGGAGTGGTTTCCTGTTCACTTTTCCAAAGGAATGCGGCAAAAGGTCATGATCATGTGTGCCTTTTTAATCGAACCGCCGTTATACATTGTGGACGAGCCGTTCGTCGGGCTTGATCCGCTTGGTATCCAGTCCTTCCTGCAGTTGATGGATGATATGAAGAAAAGAGGGGCGGGCGTTTTGATGTCCACGCATATTTTGGCAACTGCCGAGCGGTATTGCGACCGGTTCATTATTCTGCATGAAGGCAACATTCGCGCACAAGGAACGTTGAAGGAGCTGCGAAAGACCTTTCACATGCCGGATGCGACACTGGATGAAATGTACGTGCAGCTGACAAAGGAAGATAGCCATGTTTGATGCTGGAGAATTTTTCAAACATAGATTTTCAGCCCATCTTAAGGAAACAAGCCGATATTTGAAGTACATCTTCAATGGCCATATCGCTGTTGCCATGCTGTTTTTTATTTCGGCACTGGCGTTTTATTATCAGCGCTGGCTAGCGGAACTGCCGGAAAATTTTCCGACTGCGTTGATTATTGGCATACTATTTGCCGCGGTTGCAACTTACAGTCCAGTCCGCACGATGTTGCAGGAAGCGGATTTGGTTTTTATCTTGCCAGCTGAACATAAAATGGGTATTTATTTTCGTAACACACTAATTTATAGCTTCGTAATCCAGCTTTATCTTGTTTTATTGGCTGCAGCTATGCTTGGTCCGCTTTATTTTGCCACATTTGCAAATAGGCAGGGATCCATGTATTTGTTGTTGCTTCTCGTGCTGCTTATCTTTAAGGCATGGAATTTACTTGCCAATTGGTGGATGTTGCGCATCAGGGACAAAAATATCCGAACAGCGGAACAATGTGTTCGTTTTTTGTTGAATTTTGCTGTCTTTTATTTTGCTGTGGATGGTTTTATGGAGCTTGCTTCAATAGCAACCATTCTGTTTATCAGCCTTTGTTTGTGGGATTGGCGCACTTCCAAACAGCAATTTGGCCTTAATTGGAACCTGCTTGTGGAAAAAGATATTCACCGCATGCAGACGTTCTACCGCATTGCCAATATGTTTACGGATGTACCACATTTAAAAACAAAGGTAAAGAAACGGCAATGGCTAACCAGCCTCGTCAGCAAAAACATTCCGTTGCGGCGAAAAGCAACATTCGATTATTTATACCGGATAACATTTGTACGTAGTGGTGATTATTTTGGTATGTATGTGCGTCTGATCATTATTGGCGGCTTGCTGATTTGGTACGTGCCGAATATGTGGATGAAAATCATTTTTGCCATCCTTTTCTTGTATATGAGTATCTTCCAAATGATGTCGTTGTATCAGCATCATCGCACAATTGTTTGGCTGGATATTTACCCGGTTGAAAAAAATGTGCGGCAACAATCACTGTTAAAATGGCTGATGCAGCTTGCTATGCTGCAGGTCATCCTGTTTGCTGTACTGCTTGCGGTATTGGGCGTGTATACCGCCTGTGCAGTAGTATTTGTCGGAGGTTCTGTTTTTTCCTATATTTTTGTCCAAGGGTATATCAAAAGAAAGATTACAGCGGTGAATTAATAACAGCGCAGGAATACGACGCACTATGTGAGCTACTCAAAATTAAAAACCGGCGGCACGGACCTTTACAGGTCTGCCGCCGGTTTTTACTATCCATAAAAACTCATTTATGTTCTTTCTGGTATGCAAGATATGCACTAATCAATGTTTTGGCAGCTATTGGCATTGCCCGTTCATCAAAATCAAAATGCGGATGGTGATGCGGGTAATGGTTGCCATCCTTTTCTGCTCCGGTGAAAAAGAATGCACCCGGTTTTTCCAACATGTAATAGGCAAAATCCTCGCCACCCATAACGGGCATCGTCTCTTCTGCGTTTTCCACCCCTGTTACATTTTCCGCTGCTTTTAAGACGAGCGTTGCTTCTTCTGCATGGTTGACCAGTGGCGGATAGCCTTTTTCATAATGGAATTCAAATGAAACCCCATTGGCTTCACAAATTCCCTTAACAACCTGTTTCATTTTCTTGATAATCTGTTCTTGGGTTTCGCTTTTGAAATAACGCACGGTTCCAATTAATTCGGCTGTATCTGCAATCACATTGAACGCATTTCCAGCAGTAAATTTGCCAACCGTGATAACTGCTGCATCTAACGGGTCGATGTTTCTGCTGACAATTGTTTGCAGCTGTGCAACGACCTGGCTGCCGATGACAAGCGCATCCTTCGTTTCATGCGGATACCCCCCGTGGCCCCCTTGGCCTTGAATAGTGAGTTCGAAACGGTCAGCGCCAGCCATAAAAGCACCTGTTGACGTTTGAATCGTCCCAAGCGGTGTGGTCGCCCAAAGATGGTTTCCAAATACGGCATCCACATCATCAAGTATACCGGCTTCAATCATGGGCTTCGCTCCGCCCGGTGCATATTCTTCTGCATGTTGATGCAAAAAAACGACTGTTCCAGGCATTTCTTCCTGAAATTTTTTCAGTGCTTTTGCCAGCATCATTAATGTAGCGGTATGACCATCATGACCGCATGCATGCATTACATTTGGCACTTGGGATTTATACGGAACATCTTTTGCATCCTGAATTGGCAATGCATCAAAATCTGCCCGCAGTGCAATTGTTTTGCCCGGCTTGCCGCCTTTTAACCGGGCAACAACTCCATTGCCGCCAACATTTGTTTCGTATGGCAGGCCCAATTCTTCATAAAAATCAGCAATGTATTTTGCTGTTTTATACTCTTGAAAAGATAATTCCGGATGCTGATGCAAATATCTGCGCCTTTCTACCATTTCCGGATATAAATCATCGATTGCTTGTTGAATTTCTTTTAACAAAGAAGTCGCCTCCAAATCTTTTTACATAATTATAGCACTATTCACCATAGATCGTCTGTTCAGCAGTCTTGGTTTAAAATCACAGCAATGGGTGCATAGAAAAAGCCATGTCTAAAACATGGCTTTTTCTCCGAATTTTGTATTTTAGGGCCCTCCATTAGATGATACGCAGTCCCGTCGCATTATTTCAAGCGGTGATCTGCCAGCAAGCGTTCAAGTTCTTCTTTGTGGTGGGTTTCATCGGAAATTAAATCTTCCAGCTTGACGACAAGTTCTGTCATATTTAATGCGGCTGCTTGTTTTTTACGTTTCTCATACCGGTCGATCGTATCCTTTTCAGATTTTAATGCAGCTTCCAGTAAATCTTTGACTTCCGTTGGCTGTGGAATTTCTGCGGCTTTGGTGGTCGGTACGCCGCCGAGCGATTTGATTTTTTCAGATAAGTAAAGTGCATGACCCAATTCATCATTGATTTCTGATTCAAAAAATGGTTTCAGTGCGCTACGGTACAATCCTGTCACCACACTGGCACTGTATGTGTATTGAATTGCAGCTGCAAATTCATTTGCCAAGTCTTCATTTAATCCTTCAATTAACTCTTCTATTTCTTTATCCATTCAAAATCCCGTCCTTTTGGCTTATTTTGGTCAGAGGCTTTTGTATCAGCCTTTCTAATTGTACTTTTCCCCAAAGAATAGATTTTGAAACATGTCTGCATTTGGATTGGAAAGACTAACACAGATGATGCACAAAGGCAGAAGCGCCCTTACAGGCTAAAAGCGCGACGTCCTATGGCTGCGATAACTCGCCCCACCGAAAACCGTTTGGGGCTGCGATTACTAGTCCCATCAAAAAGCTCTGGGACTGCGGTTACTCGTCCCACCGAAAATCATTTGGGGCTGCGGTTACTCGCCCCATCAAAAAGCCCTGCTAGTTACTGGGAGCTGGAGCAGGGGTGGCTGTTGTGGGAAGTGAAACTAGCACAGCCTAAAATTTATTTTCTAATGGAATTAAATAACCGCTGAACTTTTTGTCTGTTATAATAAATACAATGCGGGAGGAGCATATCTGTATGGAGAGGAAAAACAAGATGTGGCGATATTTACTTCTTTTGCTGCCAATCGCTATTTGTATAACGTGGATCGTGGAAATTAAAAGAGGCTTTGTACCATATGCCGATCAGTGGAGCCGATTTATCGTCCATTCGGTGAGAGAAACACCTATCTATCACTTTTTTCGATTTATGACCAATTTTGGATCGACATTTTTTATTATCCCGTTTGTTATCATCATGACAATTGCACTTGTCTTTTTATTCAAGGATTGGCTTCCGGCACTGATGTTTGCCGGAGGAACGCTGCTTACTTCACTCATAAATGCAGTGATCAAAATAATGGTAGCCCGGCAGCGTCCAAGCATCGATGTAGCCGCTAATGCAGAAGGATTCAGTTTTCCATCCGGACATGCAATGGTTTCGATTGTCTGTTATGGGCTGCTCGCCTTTTTCCTGGCAAAGATGACGGCTTCTATTGTTATGAAACGGGTGATTTCCTGGGTTTGTGCATTTTTTGTATGCATCATCGGCATCAGCCGTTTCTTTATTAATGTACATTATTTAACGGACATTTTGACCGGATTTTTTCTGGGTGGAGTGATTTTAATTGTTTGCAAACAGCTGTACGAGGGCTGGCAGAGCAAACGGCAATCATCATCTCAGTCTTAAGGTGGAGTGAAAAACATGCTTTGGATGGTGTTGCCCCCGGTTTCTGCAAGATAAAATAAAAGCAGAATAAAGAGGGGTGACGCCAATGGGTGTGTCTGTTCAGACAAATCAAGACATGGAAAAATTTTTACTTGCAAAAAACCGAAATTTCTTATTTTTATTGATTAGTGCGATGTTTTCAGCACCGGGGTATTATGTATATTTGCTCGGCTGTGAATGGCTCATGCTCACATTAAGCGACAATCGTGTATATTTTGGCATGTTATTTTTCGCTGCGGCAGTGCCCAGATTGATTTTTTTGACGATGGGGGGATTGTTTGCCGATCGGTTAAATAAACGCACCATTCTATTTATCTCGGATTTTTCACGAGCGGTACTCATTGGTGCACTGTTGATTTTTTTATGGACGGATACGGTTACTAGCATTCACCTGATTGTTTTGGCAGCATTGTTTGGCATCTCGGATGCGTTTAGCTACCCGGCTTTAAATGCATTGACCCCGATGCTCTTGCCAAAAGCCCATTTACAGCGTGGAAATTCAATTATCCAAATGGCAGGACAAATCAGTCCAATATTAGGACCTGCACTTGGTGGCAGTTTGATCGCCTTGCTTGGTTTTACCGGGGTATTTTCTGTCGCACTTGCAATGCTTCTTTTGGCTTCTGTTACAGTGCTATTCATTCAGTTGAAGGAAAAAAAGCAGGATGTGCAAAAAGTATCTGCGATTGCGGAACTGAAGGAAGGCTTTCAATATGCGCGAAAAAACAGTTTAATTGTTTCCATCATGATAATGGCATTCTTCTTGAACTTCTTTTTCTCGGGGCCGCTGTCGATTGGACTCCCCGTGATCGTAAAAGATATTTTCCAGGGCACAGCATTAAGTCTTGCAACGGTTGAAATAGCGATGGGGATTGGAGCTTTGGTTGGTGCAGCAGTGCTTGCTGCAATTACCCTGAAGAAACCTGGAAAGACAATGCTGGCAGGATTAATTGCAATCGGAATTTTCTTTTTGGTGACCGGTTTTTCTACGACATTGTGGCAGCTTGCCAGTACGGTAGCTGTAATGACCTTTACAATACAGGTTGTTAATATTCCAATTATGACAATGTTGCAGCAAACTACGCCTAAACACATGCTTGGAAGAATGATGAGTTTTCTGATGACAGTTTCAACGGGACTTGTTCCGATATCCTACGCAGCGACGGCATTTTTGCTTGCGGTCGGGATTCCAATGCAAACAATTATTATAGTCAGTGGCGTGGTTGTAACCGCCTTGTCATTGGTGCAGCTAAAAAACAAACGGCTTCTTTCGTTTCGCTATTGAGCAGCAGGAGGGGATGAACGTGAAAAAAGGATTATTCAACTATGTCATTGCAATCATTTTAATTGGATTTGGTGTCATGCTTGTGCTAGAAAACTTGGACGTTGCCACGTTCAATATGAAAACTGCATGGCTGTATCTTTACCCTATCCTGTTCATTGTCATCGGTTTGAAAGCATTAATTGACCGCTTGCGTTTTCGTGGCGGCAGCTGGATGTGGGGCAGCTTTCTTGTTATTTTTGGGTCCTTATTGCTGATAGACCGATTTGACATCATTCACTTTACATTTTGGGATATATACAAATTGTGGCCATTGTTAATAGTTTATATCGGCTTTTCTATTATCCGCGGCAATGGCTTTGTTGTACAAGTGGGAAGGGATAAACGTGGTCGTAAAAAATATTCCGATCATTCCTATGATACATTTGAAACCGGCGAGAAAGGCATATTTTCCATGGTTGGCAGTTTTGAATATAATCAACCGAATTGGAAGGTACGGCCAATGGACCTTCGCTGTATTGCGGGGGATTTTTACCTTGATTTTTCCAAGGCGTTCATTCCGGAAGAACATATTCCGCTTCGGATTAGTTCGCTTGCAGGAGATGTGCAGATCCTCATTCCGGAAAATGTGGCGTTTCGTGCGGAAGTGCATGTCAAAGCGGGCGATATCGATGTGGTTGGCCAGTCTACGGATGGCATTGGCCGCTCGTTATTTTTTGAATCCGTTGATTATGAATCTGCGGACCAAAAGCTCGATTTCTTCATTAAATTAAAAGCCGGGTCGATTCGCATCGACTATATCTAGGGGGGAGAGTCGATGTTCAAGCATTTAACCAGTATCCGATATAGCTATATTCGTTCACATTTTTACGCGATGTTTATTACGACCGTAACCATGCTGGCGATTCTACTTTCCATCCATGTATTGTTCAAACCGGGTTGGCTGACATCAGCAAGTATATTTGTCTTTATCGGTTTATACATTGTTTTGTCTACCATTGTTTCCATTTATGCCGGTTTTCGCTCCAGCGGCAACCTGAAGTCTCGTTTGGATTCTTTGTCGGTACTCATTACACAATATGCCAATGGCAATTATGAATCCAGCATTTATACCAATAAAGATGATGAAGTCACGAGGATTGTGAACGAATTAAACGAGCTTGGTATCAAAATGCAAAACCAGGTTAAATCCATCCAGCGTTTGGCGGATGAAAAATCAGAATTTGCAAAATCTGCCCATAAGACAGCTGTCATCGAGGAGCGGCAGCGGATTGCCAGGGATTTGCATGACGCAGTAAGTCAACAGCTGTTTGCGTTGACCATGATGTCTGAAGCGGCATTGAAGCAAATGGATAAAAATCCTGTTATTGCAAAGGAACAGCTGCAGGAGGTAGCATCGGCAGCGCTGCAAGCACAAACCGAAATGCGCGCATTGCTGTTGCATCTTCGCCCGGTGCACCTTTCCGGCGAACCACTAGTCAACGGTATAAAAAAGCTAATCGGGGAGCTTGAGCAAAAGTGCAATATTCATTTCCATTTGTCACTCGATGAAAACGTTAAATTGCATAACACGGTGGAAGACCATTTATTTCGCATTGTCCAGGAATCCTTATCAAATATTTTGCGCCATGCAAATGCAACAGCGGTCAAACTGGAACTTTACCAGCGCGGACGGGAAGTATTCGTACATATTCGGGATAATGGCAAAGGCTTCGATACCAATAAAAAAGAAGAAAACAAAACTTCTTATGGGTTGAAGACAATGCGTGAACGCAGTGAAGAGCTTGGCGGAACATTTACGATTCGTTCCAATCCCAACGAGGGAACCTATATCGATATTCGCATGCCATATCGCATGCAAGAGGGGGAAGAGGTAAAATGATTCGTGTTGCAGTTGTAGATGATCACGAAATTGTTCGCAAGGGGATTATAGCTTATTTACAAACCGATGAAGAAATTGAAGTTGTTGGGCAGGCAGCTAGCGGAAATGCAGGGGCAGAACTTATTTTAAAAACGCGTCCGGATGTAGTATTGATGGATTTGATGATGGAAGATGGAAATGGCATTGATGCAACCAAACAGATCATGCAAAGCTATCCGTCATGCAAGATTATTATTCTGACAAGCTATTATGATGATGAACAGTTATTCCCGTCCATTGAAGCCGGAGCGTTCAGCTACCTTTTAAAAACATCTTCCGCAGATGAAATTGTGGCAGCTATAAAAAAAGCAGCTCAAGGTCAAACGATGATTGAAGCAAAGGTTGCCAACAAAATGGTCAGCCGTTTTCGCCAGGGACCAAAAGCATTGCATGATGATTTAACAGAGCGGGAAATGGAAGTCTTGCTTTGCATTGGAAATGGCATGACCAATCAGGAAATTAGCGACAAGCTTTTTATCGGCATCAAAACGGTTAAAACCCATGTCAGCAATATTTTATCCAAACTGCAGGTCAATGATCGAACACAGGCGGCAGTGTACGTACACCGCAATCATTTGCTGCAGTAAGCTTGTATTCTGTTTTTACGCAATGTAAGCAAGTTACTTTTTAAAATCATTCCTTTTGTTTTTTTTCGTTTCAGCTTGTATAATCAAAAAGAAGCAGAACTTGTATAATCAAAAAGAAGCAGAAATTGAAGGAGAGGGCTGGCATGGAAAAAGAAAAGAACGAAAATGCCCTACTGTTTTGCTGGGTTGTTGCCTTAGCCGCCACCGCGGGGAGTTTGTATTTTTCAGAGATTAAAGGTTATCTGCCATGTGAATTATGCTGGTTCCAGCGTATTTTGATGTATCCGCTTATTATTGTTTATGGTGTTGCACTATGGAAAAAGCAACTTAACATCGCATTACCCGGAGCCATTTTAAGCGGTATTGGCATGTTTGTATCCGCCTATCATTATCTGATACAAAAATTGCCTGCCTTGCATGAAACAGGTAGTTCTTGTGGGCTGATACCTTGTAATACGGAATATATCAATATCGCCGGGTTTATTACGATTCCATTTTTGGCGGGGGCCGCATTCATACTGATCTTTGCAACCCATCTTACATTGCTTGTGAAAAACAGGAGGCACGATAAATGAAGAAAAAAATGATTGTGATTATTGCAGTGATTGTGGTCTTAATGTTGGCATTGTTTTTTGTTAATCAATATAAGAACAATAGAGCAATGGATAGTAATGAAAATCCTTATGACAAAGAGAATTTGAAGCAGTCTACCATTGACCAGCTAAATGATCCGAATTATCAAAACCAGATTACACCGGATAAATTGGCAAAAAAATTGGACGACAAAGAAAATATAACTGTTTATTTTTACAGCCCGGAATGTATCCATTGCCAGCGGACAACCCCGATTCTGGTCCCGTTAGCGAAGGATTTGGATGTCGATATTGAAAAACTCAATCTACTTGAATATGAGGACCAATGGGATCAATACGGCATTACCGGTACGCCGACACTCGTACGGTTTGAAAACGGCAAAGAGGTCGCAAGGATTGAAGGAGAACAGGATAAATCATCGTTGAAAACATTCCTGGAGCAGGAAGTACTGCATGAGTAATAGATTATAGACAGTCTCGTTATAATGAAACTGAATATAGGGGTAGACAAACTGTTTATCAACTCATAAAAAACATAAAAAATAAAAAGGACCGCTTTGGAACCAAGGTTTGTAAACTTGATTTCAAGCGGTTTATTTTATATGTAATAAAATAGGGCTGCGTTAATGTCACTTTCAGCAATAGCTTTCCTCAGTGCCCTTTTGCCAGCGATTTAGTTGCAATTGGTCACTGGCAAGCCTGTGTCCGGCTCCAGCACCCAGCAACTAGCAGGGCTTTTTGATGGGACGAGTAATCGCAGCCCCAGGACGTCGCGTTTTAGCCTGTGAGGGTGCCTGTGCCTTTGTTCTTCTTGACAAAAGATACTAATAAGTATTATTATATACTGGTAGTAAGTAGTACTGAATATCAGTAATACATCATACCTATGTTACAGGGTATTCAACAAATTATAAGCGAGTTAAAAACGGAGGAAGCAATGGAAAATATTACAGAAATGTTGAAGGGATTGCTTGAGGGTTGTGTGCTTGAGATTATCAGCCGTGGTGAAACTTATGGCTATGAAATTACACAACAACTGCGAGAACTTGGTTTCAGTGATGTAGTTGAAGGCACAGTTTATACGATTACCATGCGACTTGAGAAAAACAATTTGGTCGACATCGAGAAAAAACCATCCAATATGGGACCGCCAAGAAAATTTTACACACTCAATAAAGCAGGTAGAGAGCAGCTTGAAATTTTCTGGGAAAAGTGGGAGTTCGTCTCAAGCAAAATTAACGAACTAAAAAATAAAATCAAACCAAAAGGGGAAGTAATATGAGTATATTTGAAAAAATCACCGGAAGTCTGGCTGACAAGCGGGAATGGAAGGCGATAGAGACACGTGCGAAGGCTCTTCCAAGTGAATACCGAAGCGCTTATAACGCTATCAAAAAATATATATGGAACTCTTGGGGTCCCTCCGACTTTGAGGATATCAGCCGTATCTTTGGCAGTATTCTGGACCTCTTTGAAGAAGGTGCTACTAAAGGCAAGAAAGTCACTGACCTCACAGGTGAGGACGTGGCAGCTTTTTGTGATGAACTTGCAAAGGATGCGAAAACATGGAGGGAAAAGTACCGTATGAAATTGAACGATACAATTGGTCGCCGCTAAACTGACAATCCATGATAATTGCTTGTAATTATTGCGCAACTTGGATTGGAAAGCAAAGTAACATTAAAAAGGTGATGCATATTGTCATGCGCAATATGCATCACCTTTTATTGTTATGATTTAGATCTTACTCATGTTCTCATGCCATGGGTGACATACATGCTTTCGTTCGTTAATTTGCCTTCTGCTGGGCGGAGTCTTTGTCCGGATCCCTCCATGCAAAGGTGATGATAATACCAATTGCCAGCAAAATTGCCGCAAAATAAAAAGGATAATCTAATTTTATATCAAACAAAAGCCCGCCGATAATCGGACCAATGACATTACCAATACTGGTAAACATGGAGTTCATCCCGGCAGCAAACCCTTGCTCTTTTCCGGCAATACGTGACAGATAATTGGTTACTGCCGGACGCATCAAATCAAACCCGACAAACACGATAATGGTCACGAGCAAAACCAAGTAGTATTCGTGAACGATCGTCATGAGAAACACCATAATGGTTGAAAAAATCAAGCAATAACGTATGAGGCGTATTTCACCAAACCATTTCACCAAATAATCGAAAAAGACAACCTGGAATATCGCTCCCAGCACACCGCCACCTGTAATCATAATGGCAATGTCTTTCGGGGTAAAACCAAATTTATGGTCCGTAAATAATGAAAATAACGATTCAAACGATGACAGACCAAACGAGAATATGAAGATAATCAAAAAAGAAATGAAGAAGACAGGTATAAATATCTTTTTCCATCCTTTTTGCGTCCCTGCCATTTGTACATCATCATGATGCCGTTTCGGCTCATGGAGCATTATCATCGACAGCACAGCAGCTACCAGCCCAAACCCGGCAGCAAAGAAAAACGGTACCCTTGTCCCCATACTTGCCAAAAATCCGCCTAAACCCGGACCAATAATAAATCCTGTTGAAATGGCTGCCGACATATAACCAAGTGCTTTTGGACGATATTCAATGGACGTGATATCGGCAATAAATGCTGTTACAGCGGGCATAATAAAGGCTGCACCGATTCCCCCGAGCATCCGCGAAATAAACAGTACAGTGATATTCGTTCCGATACCGAATAGAAATTCAGAAAACGCAAAGATCACGAGTCCGATCACAATCATTTTCTTTCGTCCAAAACGATCCACCCATCTTCCGGCAATCGGTGAGGACAACAACTGCAAAAAAGCAAACGCCGCAACCAAGTTTCCAACTACGGATCCCGATAAATGCATTTCATTCATAATAGTTGGTACTACAGGGATAACCAAACTGATTCCCAAAAATGCCAAAAATAAATTAGCTAAAACGATGGCAAGGGGCAATATTTGTTTTTTTTCCATTTCTATCTAACTCCTTTCCAAAACAGAGAAAACAGCATGTTCCTCGCCTTTTAATTTTCTGCTTGTATGGTAAGTTCTAACATAAAAAGATCAATATTCCTGATTGTACTATATTTTTGGTCGATCAGTCCTGTATAACATCTTGAGATGGCAGTTTAAAATGAAAGGAGGAATATTCAATTTATATGAAGACTTTTAAGTAGCGGATAGTAAGGTGAAACGGAGAAAAACCATCCTGCGTCCCTGGACCCAGGATGGTTTAAATAAATGTATAAAAATTAGCAGCAGTATTGCAATATTTTCGCGGACAAGCGCCTTAAACAAAACCAATTATATCAATCTTCTTTCACCATATGGTAGGTAGAAAGAAAAGGACGATCAGCAAAATATGCGGGTGTTTTGATTGCATGTTTATCATGTGCCGCCTTAAATTGCGGAGAAGCTTTCCAGTCCTCAAAATCTTTCTCGGAACCCCATTGTGTAAAAACGATGTATGTATGGCCTTTTAGCGGTTTTAAAAGTCGGAATGCTTTAAAGCCGGGCGTATTGTCAATGGTTTTCAGCCGATTACGGAACTGTTCTTCAAATACCGGCTGTCCTTCTTCTAGCACAGGGATATTGTTCATGGCTACAAAGCCTTTTTCAGCAATTTTTCCTTTTGTCAGCAGAATATCGAAAGCCCGTCCGGCAGAAAAAATACTTTTGCCCTCTCCTTCGTAATATGCTAGTGTTCCGCCGGATCCTTCCATATAGGAAAATGTGATTCCCGGATTTTTCTCTTCAATTTTTTTCAAAACAGGATATGTACCTTTTGTCATATAAGCTTTCATAATTCCCCTCCATCAATATATTTTTATTTTTTGAAACTTCTCTATGTATATCGTACCCGAAAATGCCGGAAATTAGTCCAATATTTTGATTGAAACTATTTTGATTGAAATAATGATTAGCAAAGAACAGTATCGCTTTTGCTCGATGAATATCTGTCGTATAATGTTCAGTGGACTGTCAGCCCGACAAGACGCTAAAATAAGCGGATTTGATGTGGCATCCAGAGGTGAATGCATGAAAAAATACTGGCAAAAATTTTATGAATGGCAGGGCGGTTTTTCATGGAAAATAAAGGCCCCCATTTTGACTGTACTAGCTGTGTTGTTTGTCGGCATACTCGGATATATTATCATTTTATATGGTGGGGGATTGATTGTTAAAGAAGATAAAATGGTACTTGATGCCAAAACAATCGTTCAAACCCCGGAAGGTAATACAATCGGCGAAATATATCACAAAAACCGTACACTGATCGATATTGAGCAGGTCCCCGAACATGTTCAGCAGTCATTTATCGCCATAGAGGACAGGCGTTTTTTTGAACATGGCGGCATTGATTTAAAATCCATATCACGTGCAATTTTCAAGGATATCATTGCACGCAACAAGGTGGAAGGTGCAAGTACGATTACACAACAGGTAGTCAAAAATTTATTTTTGACGAACGACAAAACATGGATGCGCAAGACAAAGGAAGCTATGGCTGCAATTTATTTGGAACGACATTACTCAAAAAAACAGATTTTGGAATTGTACTTAAATGAAGCTTATTTTGGACAAGGAGTCTACGGCATTGAAACAGCCTCCGAAAAATATTTTTCCAAGCCTGCAAAGGAATTGACCATAGCAGAAGGTGCACTGCTTGCAGGCATGGTGAAAGGACCTAACGGCTATTCGCCAATAGCTCATCCAAAAAAAACACTCCAACGCAGAAACATTGTTTTAAAAGCGATGAGCGATGCGGGAATGATTTCAGTCAAAAAACGGATTCGGGAGCAAGGGAAAACATTGGGATTGCGTATACAGGACAATGAAGAAAGGCCATGGGTGGATAGCTATGTCGATTTGGTCATGAAAGAAGCAGCTGCCGCACATCAACTATCTTTGGAGGAGTTGAAACGCGGCGGTTACCGTATCATCGCCAACATGGATGAAACCGTGCAAAAAATTGTCTATCAAGCTTTCCAGGATGACACCTATTTCCCTGGCAATACTGCTGATGCGCAGGGCGCTTTTGTCATGAACGAAAATGGCACCGGAAAAATAATTGCTGCAGTAGGTGGCCGCAAGTTTACTTATGGCAATTTGAACCGGACCACCATTAAAAGACAACCAGGTTCGACAATGAAGCCGATTGCCGTATACGGCCCGGCATTGATGACTGGTGCCTATCAGGCATATTCGCTCTTGCCGGATCAAAAAATGGCGATAAAAGGGTATACTGTTGCTAATAGTGATGGACGTTACGATGGCTATGTGTCCATGTACGATGCGATTGTGCAATCCAAAAATATTGCCCCAGTCTGGCTCCTGAACCAAATCGGCATTGATGATGCAAAGCAGTATTTGAAAAAAATGGATATATCCATCCCGGATAAAGGACTTGCAATCGCACTAGGCGGACTGGAGGATGGTTTAACTCCGATTCAAATCGCCAATGCTTATGGCACGTTTGCAAATGGAGGAGATTTTATCCCTAACACAGCTATTTCGCGTATTATTGATCGTGACAACCAAGTTATTTATCAAGCTAAATTGCATAAAAAGCATGTGTTTAGCAAACAGGTTGCATGGGACATCACAAAGATGCTTGAGACGACAGTACAATCCGGTACAGCACGTGCTGGGGAGTTTTCCAAAGCACTTGCCGGCAAAACTGGAACGACGCAGCATCCTTTAGCAAAAGGCAAGACAAAAGATGCTTGGTTTGCCGGGTATACACCGCGTTATACGGCAGCATTATGGATGGGTTATGACCTATCGGACAAGCAGCATTATTTGGAAGGAGGCAGCAGCTACCCAACTGCACTCACAAAACATATTTTATCCGAGGTCGACAAACAGAAGGATCTTGCCGCTGCCTTTGAAAGACCGAAAAATACAAAGGATTTGCCAGAACCGATTCATTTGCCGGAAATAAAGCATGTTACGGCTTCGGTCGGCTTAGGCGGACTTTCCATTTTTCGGGGCACACTAACATGGGAAGGCTCGGATGATGACCGCATCGTGTATCGGATTTATCAGCAAACGGATAGTGTACCGAAAAAAATAGGTGAAGTAACCGGAAAAACGACGTATACCGTAAAAGGACTTGATTTGCTGGAAGAGCATGGCTATTTTATTGTACCGTATAATCCGTTAACGAAAATGGAAGGAAAACGCTCGGAAATAATAAAAATGTCGATTTGATTTGACAAATTCATGACAATCCCATCGCTTTGCTATACAGTTATGTCGGAAAAAGATATAGTTTATAATTAGAATAATTATTATTTGAAAGGTTTATTGATTGAAATCGCGGCAATTCAGTGGAAAAATAGAAAATCGAGAGCTGCTGCCTAACAATCAAAAAGGGTGAACAAGCATGAAAAAAACAATGAACGATACGATTATTCAGGCGTATCGTGGTGAAGAAACAGGTCATATCCCGGTTTGGTACATGCGGCAAGCGGGGCGCTCCCAGCCGGAATACCGGGCATTGAAAGAAAAATATTCTTTATTTGAAATCACGCATCAGCCGGAATTATGTGCGTACGTGACAAGATTGCCAGTTGAAAACTACGGCGTTGATGCCGCGATTTTGTACAAGGACATCATGTCTCCAATGCCCGCCCTTGGGGTCGATGTGGAAATCAAATCAGGGGTTGGCCCGGTTATACACAATCCAATTGCGACATATCAGGATGTGGAAAAACTTGGGGAAATTGATCCGCAACGTGATGTCCCTTATGTGTTGGACACAATTCGCCTGCTGACCCAAGAGCAGTTGAACGTCCCACTTATTGGCTTCAGCGGTGCTCCTTTTACTTTGGCAAGTTATATGATCGAGGGTGGACCATCGAAAAATTACGCTGAAACGAAGGCTTTCATGTATGCCAAGCCGGATGTATGGTTTGCGTTGATGGAGAAACTCGGTGACATGGTTATTGCCTATGTGGAAGCGCAAGTGGAGGCAGGGGCAAGTGCCATCCAGATTTTTGATTCGTGGGTTGGAGCTTTAAACAAAGACGACTATCGTAAATATATTAAACCGGTTATGACGCGTATTTGTGCCGAGCTGCAAAGACATCATGTGCCGGTCATTGTATTTGGTATTGGGGCAAGTCACCTATTGCTTGAGTTCAATGATCTGCCGGTAGACGTCATTGGCCTGGACTGGCGGACATCCATCAAGGAAGCTAGGGAAATGGGCGTGACAAAAGTTCTGCAAGGCAATCTTGATCCAGCTATATTACTTGCGGATTGGGATACCATTCTTGCCAAAACAAAGGAAATTCTGGATCAATCATTGTTAGACGGTCGGCATGTGTTTAATCTGGGTCATGGGGTAACCCCCGATGTGAAGCCGGAAACATTGAAAAGGTTGACGGAATTCGTTCACACATATTCAACAAGAAAATCTTAAAGAGGTGCAATGGAAATGGGAAAGAAAAAAATTGGTTTATTAGTAATGGCATATGGAACACCGTACAAGGAAGAAGATATTGAACGATATTATACGGATATCCGTCATGGACATAGACCATCCGATGAACAGCTACAGGATTTAAAAGATAGATATAAAGCAATCGGCGGCATTTCGCCACTTGCCAAAATTACGGAAGAACAAACGCATGCTTTGGAAGAAAAACTCAATGCGATGCAGGATGAATATGAATTTAAGGCTTACATTGGTTTGAAACATATTGAACCGTTTATTGAGGACGCCGTAAAACAAATGGCATCAGATGGCATAAAAGAAGCTGTATCGATTGTGCTTGCACCGCATTATTCTTCATTCAGTGTAGAAACATATAATAAAAGAGCAAAAGAAGAAGCCGATAAACACGGCATAGCGATTACCTCAGTAAAAAGCTGGTATAAAGAACCTGGCTTTATCCAATACTGGGCAGATCACATCAAAGGCGAATTTGCCAAAATGGATGATGCTGAACGTCAAAAAGCAGTACTTGTTGTATCAGCACACAGTCTTCCAGAAAAAATTAAAGAAGTCGGCGATCCGTACCCGGATCAAATGAAAGAAACAGCTAAATTGATTGCCGATGCCGCTGGGGTAGAAAATTATGTCAATGGCTGGCAAAGTGAAGGAAATACCCCAGACCCATGGTTGGGACCGGATGTACAGGATCTGACACGTGAACTGTACCATCAAAAAGGCTATCGTTCCTTTGTTTATGCCCCGGTAGGATTTGTTGCAAATCATTTGGAAGTACTTTATGACAATGATTATGAGTGCAAGGTTGTGTGTGACGAACTTGGTGCAAAATACTATCGTCCGGACATGCCGAATGCCAATCCGCAATTCATTGAAACATTGGCAAATGTTGTCCTAAAACAGTTGGACCGTGAAACGGCATGAAAACAAAACGAATCCTGATTGCAGGTGGAGGCATTACCGGCTTGACAGCAGCCTTTTATTTGCAAAAAGCGATGAAGGAAAAAAATTTGCCATATGAAATTATGCTGGCAGAAGCAAGCGACCATCTTGGCGGTAAGATACAAACCGTCCGCCATAATGGATTTGTTATTGAACGCGGCCCGGACTCTTTTTTAGAAAGAAAAACCCCTGCGGTCAAATTAGTGAATGAGCTTGGAATGAATGATCAGCTGGTGCGTAATGCAACGGGTCAATCATATATTTTGGTTGATGGGAAATTACGCAAAATGCCAAAGGGAGCACAGATGGGAGTACCGACCCAACTGAAGCCATTTCTCTTTTCAGGCATGTTTTCAGCTAAAGGAAAGCTGCGTGCCGGTTTGGATTTTCTGATGCCACGGGGAAAGACAGGGGACCAGCCGCTCGGTACTTTTTTACGTCGGCGCTTCGGTGATGAACTAGTAGAAAATTGCATCGAACCGTTGTTGTCCGGCATATATGCGGGTGATATTGACAATATGAGCTTGCTTGCAACGTTTCCGAATTTTTATCAGCTGGAACAGGAACATCGCAGTTTGATAAAAGGACTGAAACAAACAGGAAATAAGAAAAAATCCAAAGCAACATCAGGCAAGAAAAAAGGAATGTTCCTATCGTTTCGCAATGGATTGCAATCCATGATTGAAGAATTGGATAAGCAACTGGACAATGTAAAAATACAGCTGCAAACAAGTGTTGATCATGTGGAACGAAAGGAGTTTGGCTATCATGTGCTCCTGAGTGATGGCACCGTGTATAAAGCGGATGCTATTATCATGGCAACGCCGCATCAAACACTACCCAAGATCTTTAGTCAATACGATTTCTTTCGTCCGTTTAATGATGTGCCAGCAACATCTGTCGCCAATATAGCAATGGCCTTTGATGCTGCTGCCATAAAAAAAGATATGGACGGAACAGGCTTTGTCGTCTCCAGAAACAGTGACTATCGCATTACCGCATGCACATGGACGCATAAAAAATGGCCAACAACCACACCGTCCAAAAAGGCACTGGTGCGCTGCTATCTCGGACGTCCCGACGACCAGGAAGCAGTCAGTCTTTCTGACGTGGAAATGGTTGATGTGGTTTTAAAAGACTTGAATAAAACAATGAAAATCAAGAAAAAACCCGAATTCTATGTCATCTCTCGGTGGAAAGACGCGATGCCGCAATATACAGTGGGCCACTTGGAGCGAATTCATCAGCTCCGCAACGAAGCGAATGCCCAGCTGCCAGGTATTTTCTTTGCGGGCAGTTCCTTTGAAGGTGTTGGTGTTCCGGACTGTATCGAACAAGGAGAAAAAGCAGTCCAGGACGTACTTGATTATTTTCGCGATTAAAAATGGACCAGGCTGTCTGAGTGGCAGCCTGTTTTTGCTATGTATGCATGGGGAGGGGGGAAGATTTGCATGCGAGTGAACGACAAAATAGGAAGGAAATCCGCTAGAAAAGTCGTTCATCGGGTCTATGAACGACAGAACGAGGAAGCCCCCGGCCTAAAAAGTCGTTCATCAAGCTCATGAACGACAGAACAGAGAAAAAACCTGCTCAAAATGTCGTTCATAACCGCCTCTCCTTCATTAAGAAAGCTCCCATTCCATTGAATGAGAGCTTTGCACCGGGAGGAAGTTAATCATCAATCGTAGCTTGCTTCCAGTTCATCTACCAGCGAGCCGACAAAGGCAACTGCTTTTCGGATGTTTTCCGGATCAGACATATCGATGCCTGCTTTTTTGATTAAATCAAGCGGCTTTAATGTGCCACCGGCTTTCAATACCTCCAGCCAGCGATCTACTGCTGGTTGTCCTTCTTCCTGGATCATTTGTGAAACCAGTGTAGACACGGTTAAACCAGCAGAATAGGTGTATGGATACAGTCCCATATAATAATGTGGTTGGCGCATCCACGTCAAACCGGCACCTTCATCCACTTCCACTGCATCTCCCCAGAAGGATTTTAAAACAGCCAATTTTTCCGAGCATAGCACGTCTGAAGTCAATGGCGTGCCGTTTTCAGCAAGATCGTAGACGCGGCGCTGAAATGCACCTTCCAATAAGTGGGTTACAAAGTTGTGATAATAGGTGCCAAGCAATTGGGAAATTACCCAGCGTTTTTTCTGCTTGTCATCCGTCTTCATCATATGATTTGCCAAAAGTAATTCATTCATTGTCGATGGTGCTTCGATGAAATAGGTAGATGCCCGCGTGTTCATCAGATTCTGATTTTTCCCCGCAAGGTAGAAGTGTCCGGCATGCCCCAGTTCATGTGCAAGTACAAATGCACCGCGCATGGTATCCGTCCAGGTGATTAAAACATACGGATGAGCGCCATACGGGCTGGAACAAAACGCACCGGTTGCCTTGCCGATATTATCCGCCCGATCCACCCAGCGCTCTGACAGCCCCTTGTGAATAATATCGCTATATTCATCGCCCATAACCCGCAACGCATCCTGGATAATTTCCTTTGCATCTTCAAAAGTGGTTTTCGGATTGTACTCCGGATCCAGCGGTGCTTTCAAATCGCAATAACGCATTTCCGACAAGCCAAGCTTTTCTTTTTTCAATTTGGAAAAGCGGCGCATATGCTCAGCGAGTTCTTTTTGAATAATATCGAGCTGATTGTGATACATGTCCTTTGTCACCTGTTGGGGGTGCAAAAGCATATCTGTTACCGAATCATAGCCGCGCAGTTTGGACATTGTCACTTGTTTGTTGACCTCGGTCGCATAGTTGGCTGCGTATGTATTTTTGTATTGTTCCAACGTACGCACAAATGAATCATATGCCGCTCGGCGGGCAACCGTGTCCGCAGTAAATTCATACCGATCTTCATACAATGCAGCAGACATTGGCTGTGTATTGCCTGCTTCGTCGACGATATCAGCAAATTGCATGTCAGAGGATTTGCTGCGCTCATAAATCATATATGGTGCATCGAGCACCTCGCTAAGAGCTGCGAATGCTTCTTCCAATTCTGGTGACAGCGTGTATGGCTTATCTTCCATCGTATCAGAAAGCATTTTATCAAAGGCCATTAATGCCGGCTCTTCTTTTTGATATGCGTCAATTTGCTCACTGTTTAGCGTAAGCAGTTCGTTTTTGACAAAGGAAAGTTTTGCCCCGATAGTTGCCATTGCAGAAGCGACTCTGGCGGAATCACGCTGATTCGCTGCATCACTTCCATCCGCGCTGGAACGTAGATTTGCATATGTAGCCACAAGAATTAATCTGTTTTGATATGTTTCAAGGGCAGTCAAACCTTCTTTTAGGGTTTTTGCATTTTTAGTTAATTTTCCTTTGAAAGAGGTAATCTGATCTACGTCTGTTGTGACAGCAGACAGTTCTTTTTCCCATTCGTCATGGCTGCTAAATAGTGCCGATAAATCCCAGGTTTGTTCCTTGGGGATTTCGGAACGTTTTGGTCTTGTTGTTGACATGCATTTCATCCTTCCCTGTAGAAATATTTCGTTTATCTAAATATTATAATACAAATCTGAATAAAAGAATATGATTTTTTCTTGGAAAACAAACTTTCAAATAAAAAAACAGCCAGGAACACCTAGCTGCCGAAGAATGCCTATCATGATTTCTATTGTTTACCTTGCCGGATGGTCGCATTCATCGCAAACATTGCCGTAGCAATCCGCTTTTTCTTCCATTTCATCTCCGCAAACACTGCATTTCTTTTTAGGAAGGTTTCTAAAAAACTCAATTACATTCATCATTTACAATTCCTCCTTATAAAATGGTGTAATGATACAGGAGATTGTGTTTCTTGCTGTATTATAACAACTGTTATTTGTATTGTATTATAACAATATGAAAAGTGTCAATACTGTTTTAAAACAAAAAATAATTTGCTATTCGAAATGGGCATTTTAATTGAGTAGGCGAGGGGTTTGACTTATACTGTGATTAGAAATAAGCAGGGGGGAAATTAGATGAAATTTATTGATAATAATGGTATTACCGATGCGACCATCAACTTGGCGCTGGAAGAATATGTTTTAGAAAATTTCGGTGAAAAAGATACATATTTGCTGTTTTATATCAATTCTCCTTCGATTATTATCGGTCGCAACCAAAATACAATCGAAGAAATTAACACAGATTATGTAGATAGCAAAAATATCAAGGTTGTCCGTCGTTTGTCAGGTGGAGGAGCTGTGTATCATGACGAAGGAAATTTGAATTTCAGCTTCATTACGAAAGACGATGGAAACAGCTTCCAAAATTTTGCGAAGTTCACGGAACCGGTTGTAAAAGCATTGAACAATATGGGGGTTCCGGCGGAATTGCAGGGGCGCAATGATTTAGCGGTAGAGGGCAGAAAAATTTCCGGAAACGCACAATTCTCTACAAGGGGCCGTATGTTCAGTCATGGAACATTGATGTATGATTCTGAAATTGAAAATGTCGTTTCTGCATTGAACGTCAACAAGGCAAAAATTGAATCCAAAGGTATCAAGTCCATCCGCAGTCGGGTAGCAAATATTTCTGAATACATGGATGAGAAACTGTCCATGCAAGAATTTAAGGACATGATTTTACGTTACATTTTTGACGTAGATGATGTTGCTGACGTTCCACGATATGAATTGACGGAAGAAGATTGGAAAAACGTCATGGAACTTTCCGAAAAGCGTTATCGCAAGTGGGATTGGAATTATGGACGGTCACCGGCATTCAACTACCAGGAATCACATAAATTCCCTGCAGGTCTTGTTGATGTCCGTTTGAACGTGAAAAAAGGCATCATTGAAAATTGCAAGATCTACGGTGACTTTTTCGGTGTCGGCAATGTCGCTGTTATCGAGGAAAAATTAACTGGTGTACGTCATGAAAGAAAGGCAATTGAAGAAGCTTTGGAAGACGTTGACGTACCACATTATCTTGGGAAAATTTCCAAAGAAGACTTTGTTGGCTTGCTTTACTAATACTGAAATGAAAAACTATCCGGATATTTGAATCCGGATAGTTTTTCATATAAGGCAGCATAAAGACATACACACGCAAATTAGTGGAGCATCCCAAAAGTTCTTTCCGATTCAAATATATGAGCGGCATTATATATAGACAAAAGGTAGTTAGATTTATGCAAAAACTATTGATTGGAACGAAAGGCGGACGCTTTTTAGGGGGCACGTCCTCAGCCTCCTTAACCCGGCAAGGGGATACGTGAGTTGTCCGCAATGGACGGTTTTAGTCGCCCCTCCTTATTCAATTTCTCTTGCGGGGTCCTCGGACTCGTGGACTAGTACTGGGACTGCGGTTACTCGTTCCACCGAAAACCATTTTACTGCAGGACAAGGAAGGCTTCGGCAGCGTTATATCGCACGTAGAAGAAGTGTTTTTTTTCAAAGAGTCGTCGCCTTTCGTTCCAATCAACTTTGTATCGTCATAATGAATGCTGGATTACATATTTTGTAGCTCGGATTATAAATAAATGGATGTACAGTTGAGGTATTCAGAAATTTACCCTGTGATCAAATTAGTAATACAAGTTTATGAGAACACCCACCAGCAAATGGAATATACGAGACTCTTGTGGGTGGGAAGGCCTCGATGAGCTTCCGCAAGCGCGATAGCGCTGAGGAAGCTCATTAGCCGCCCGCGGAAAGCGAGTATATTCCATTTGCGGCGGTTGAGCGCATATTCTTGTTCACATTCTCTTGAACACCAGTTTTATTTACAAGGTTTTGGAAAGGACTTTTGAAACATTCCACTAGTGGAACCGAGAACGATGACTTCTAAAATGTCAGCGTTTACACTTGAAATGAAAACATATCTGTTTTATAATTCTAATCGTTCGAACATTTAAAAACACATTTTTTACGGCTAAAAAGTGAATGGTCATTCATTCATTAACTGAACAAAGGGAGGTTTTGCTTATGAATCTATCGGATCAATTGCATGAAACGGCCAGGCATTATCCTGAAAAAATAGCGTATATCTTTCAGGGTCAACAAACAACCTATCAGGAGCTAGAGAAGGCTGTTTCGCAGTTCGCTTGCCAACTGCACGCACTTGGTTGCAAAAAGGGGGATCACATCGCCCTAATTTTGGGAAACAGCCCGCATTTCATTATTGGCCTATACGGTGCACTGCGAATTGGAGCGGTTGTCATACCGATCAATCCACAGTACACACCAAATGAAATAGCTTATATGGTTCGTAATGGGGACGTCAAACTGCTTGTGACAATGGATATTTTGTTGGAAAAAGTGGAGAACATTGCCAATCAGCTGGCCGATGTTCATCATGTAATTTATTGTGAAAGCAAGTCGGGGTTGAATTTTGATCATCTAAATATATCTTCTAAATTGAAATCGTTTACAGATATGATGAAAACGCCTGTGAACCCATTTGAATGGCCGAAACTGCATGACGAAGATGTTGCCTTGATTTTGTATACGTCCGGGACAACGGGCAAGCCAAAAGGTGCGATGCTGACACATAAAAATCTGTATTCTAACGCAAAAGATACAGCGGATTATTTGCAAATTTCGGGAAGTGACAGGGTAATCGCTGCACTTCCAATGTTCCACGTATTTTGCTTGACGGTATCCCTGAATGCACCGTTAATGAATGGCGGCACGGTACTGGTGATGCCGAAATTTTCACCACAAGAATCCTTCCGCCTTGCCAGGCAGTACAAAGCAACGATTTTTGCAGGCGTACCGACAATGTATAATTATCTCTTGCAAAGTGGCAAAGGAAGTAAGGCGGATTTGGCTTCGATTCGATTATGTATCTCAGGCGGGGCAGCCATGCCTGTATCATTGCTGAAAAACTTTGAAAAAACCTTCGATGTGATTATTTCTGAAGGGTACGGGTTGTCGGAGGCTTCCCCGGTGACGTGTTTCAACCCCTTGGATCGTCCGCGCAAACCGGGATCCATCGGAACGAACATTGTTCATGTCGAAAATAAAGTGGTGGATGAATTAGGAGAAGAAGTTCCATGTGGAGAAGTTGGTGAGCTTGTTGTAAAGGGTCCAAATGTGATGAAAGGTTATTACAAAATGCCGGAAGAAACAGCTAGCACCATTATTGACGGCTGGTTACATACGGGTGACATGGCACGTATGGACGACGAGGGGTATTTTTACATAGTCGATCGCAAAAAGGATATGATTATTGTGGGCGGATATAACGTCTATCCCCGTGAAGTAGAAGAAGTGCTGTTCAGTCATCCGCAAGTCGCCGAAGCAGCAGTTATTGGCGTACCGGATCCGGATTCGGGAGAGGCAGTGGCAGCCTTTGTCGTTTCGAACGATGCAACGCTGACGGTAGAAGAATTACAAAATTATTGCACGGGCCATTTAGCAAAATATAAAGTCCCAACACGGATTGAATTTTTAAAAGAAATCCCAAAAAATACAACCGGCAAAATTTTACGCCGCAGTCTGCGTGATACAATCGGGGTTTGACGGAGTAAGATATGGACTAAAAATAAAGTTACGATGCTGTACTTAGGATCACAGCGCCTGAATAATTGGAAGGGGTCGCAACATCCGCTGGCTAAGACAGCAGGAAAAGTGTTGACAAATGTTTGATTTACGCCACTTGAATGAAGTTTCACTTTATAAACTACAAGCAGGTTTGTTCTCTGACTGAACAAACCTGCTTGTTGGTGCTTCTTTTTGCCGAGGGTAGGAGCTACAAACCGGCTTTCACTTCATTCCGTTCCTTTTTGTAGAGAACTGTTATGTCCATCTGAAAAGTCTTTTTTAAGATCGTTGCGGCTATTTCCTTGTTTCTTATGCTTGCATTAGGTTGAGATAATTGGCTTTGGGAGGTTGATGGAAGTAAATAATTCTTATTGCCAGAAGATCATCTGTAACGTATGCTCAAGATGGCGATGAAGAACGGATGTCAATCGGGAATCAACGCTTTTACGGAATCGTATTACATGTGCTGTGTCGGCCGGCTATCAGCGGAGAAAACAACGAAATCTATTAGGTACCACACGGTGCAATATGCAAAAACATTGCAATTGGTTCCTGGCCCATGATTTCATTCTCATCTGTCAGCACAAAGCAGAAAATGACAGGTTTTATCCGGATGGGCTTGCTATGATGATTTCAAGGGGGAAAACATGATGACATGGGTAGCATCGTTACAGGCAGCGATTGATTATATGGAGGAACATTTACTGGAGGATTTATCAATCGAAAAAATTGCAAGTGTCAGTAATTTTTCGGCATTTCATCTCCAACGTGCATTCTCTATATTGACAGATGTTTCCATAGGTGAGTATTTGCGGAGGAGACGCCTGACATTGGCTGCACATGAATTGACGCGCACAAATATCAAAGTCATCGATGCTGCCTACAAATATGGTTATGATTCTCCCGAGGCTTTCTCGAAAGCATTTCGCAGGCAGCATAGCGTATCGCCAAGCAAGGCGCGAGCGTATGCGGGAAAGCTGCAATCTTATAACCGCCTGGTTATTCAGGTGAATTTGAAAGGGGCAGAGCCAATGCAAGTGAAGATTGTGGAAAAAGGTGAGATGCAAGTTGTCGGGGTGAATCGCAAGTTCTCGTTGGTAAATGGGGAGAACCATAAAAAGATCCCAATTATGTGGGAAGATGCACATGCTGATGGAACTGATGAATTATTATTTAAATTGAATGATGGTGCCATTGAGGGTGTGCTTGGGGTTTGTAAAGCGGGGTACGGTGACAAAATGATTGATTACTGGATTGCCACCACCTTTGCAGGTAATCCGCCAGAATCATTATCCAAAATGACCATCCCTGCGTCCAAATGGGCTATTTTTGAGGTGCACGGACCAATGCCGGATGCCATGCAGAAAATGTGGAAGCAAATTTTTTCGGAATGGTTTCCTTCAAGTGGTTATGCACATGCTGGCACACCCGAATTGGAAGTGTATTCAGATGAAGATCCATACAGTTCGGATTTGTATTCCGAAATTTGGATTCCAGTAAAATAGGTGGTTGAGTGTAGACTTTCGGTCACAATACCAATGGGCTTGGAAGCCAGGTCCATTGATATTTTTTTGCAAAGTATGATTATGATATGTTCTTTTGTTGCCAAAGAAGAGGAGGAGAAAGGACATGACAGATTTTAGGATATCTGTAGAACAATACAGTGGCACTTATTATGATATTGGCTATAAGCAAGGTCAACAAATTGATAAACCCTTAATAAATATGTTTGCAAACATTGTGAATGAAGATAGGATTGATCTGGACAGATTAAACGAGATATATGCATGGTTTTCACCCCACTTGTTGGAGGAACTGTCAGGCTTGGCTGATTCAATGGATATTCCTTTAAAAAGAGCTGCACTATTCAGTGGTTATGGCACCCCGGAAATGCCGGGCATGGGATGTTCGTCTATCGTGAATCGTAAAATGCTTGTCAGAAATTATGATTATTCGCCCGCAGTTTACGATGGTCGCTTCGTTTTTATACAACCAAATAAAGGATACGCCAGTGTTGGTCACAGCCTGCATGTGATGGGGCGAACAGAAGGGGTTAACGAAAAAGGACTTGCCATTGCCTTACATTTTGTCAACAATAAGGAAGCACAAAATGGACTCACTGCGGGCAGTGTTATAAGAATAGTACTTGATACATGTAAAAACACAGACGAAGCTATAAATATGATTAAACAATTACCCCACTCTTGGAGCTATAATTTTGCAATCGGTGACGCTAAGGGGAATACAGCAATTGTTGAGGAATCTCCATTTAATATCAAAGTACGAACGGATGAGCATACATTATATTGCACAAATCATTTTCAAAATGATAGCATGTTAAAATCAAATCGGGAAAATTTGGAGGGTTCCATGGGACGTCTAAACTATTTAAGTAGAAATAATTTGGAAACAATGAGCGGGCGAGGTGTCTTTCGCGCATTTAGGGATAAAGACACCCCACTGTACAACGAACAATATGGTGATTTTTTTGGCACTCTTCATACCTTTGCATACTTATTTGAAGAGAAAAAATATTAACAGCAATTCCCGGTGGAGAAGTTTTAGAAATTGATTTTAATGAATTGCTAAAAGAAAAAAATCTTAAACAAAATGAGTTAAATGGTTACCTGAATAATTCTTAAGAATCCTTCAAGTTGGCACGGTTGCGAAAAAACCGTTGGAAGTGATCGAGCTTTTTTCAAAAACGGGTCTGTTGTCCTAAATGATATTTCCAATCAAACTATCATAGACAGTAAATAGCAATTTTGGTAGGTTTTTTATATACGGATGTTTGCCACGTAAAGCAACTCTGTTATAAAAATCCGTTATCCTTATCGAATGTGCATTTTTTGGCAATATTTATAGCCTCTAAATCGACATATTCCGAGTCAAATGAAAATTTCGTGAAAAAAAGTAATAAATTTACTATACTTTATTACTTTTTTCTGTTAAATTAGTTAATAAGTCCTCTTTCTTTTCATTTGATTGCAGAAAGGATGAATCAAATGATGAACAAATTTAACTCCTCATCTTATGAGATTACTCCTTTGACATTGGCTGTTATTTCTCGCCCCAACAAAGACGGCAAAATCGAAACCTTAGCTTTGGAAGAACATGATGAATACCGCGTTCAACACAGTCCAAGCAAAATAATTGACCAAGCTTGCAAATTCTTCGGTTCTTCGCTGAAAGGAAGACAAGAAGGAACCAGGGACATCTATGGCATTAAGCATAAAGCGCCAATTTGCATTGACCCGTTCAGCGGCATGTATTTCCTGCCGACGTTATCGCCCGCAAACCCAAGCTGTTCCTGGATTGCACATTCTCATGTCAAAACATTGCATAAGGCGGCAAACAGCTGCACGGAAATTGAATTTAAAAATGGTCGCCGGATTGTTTTGGAAGCTTCCTATGGAATTTTGCTGAACCAATTGGAACGTACCGCGCAATTTCGTTATTTGTTGGAAGAACGTATCAAATATTTGCAGCGGAGGACGGAGATGGTTGCTGAGCCCTTTGCATGAGCTCATAAAGGATATTCATTACTTTTTTTCGAATGATTGGATTGAAGTAATTGCACTTTTCCTCTCTTCCTTGGCAAATAAACAAATACGATGTGAATGAATCATTTTGGTTGAGTTTCATGACCTGCATATTTAATTCGTGCATTTTTTGGCGAAGTCGTCTTCTTTCATTTACTGCGATTGCAGTCATTTTTTCAATCAGCTCAATGTAAGGTTCTTTAATTTTAATAGGGGATTTGCGCATATAAGAACCATCTTGGTGCAACACAATAATTGCCATGGACAGAAAAAGAAACCGACTTGCAATCCCCGATTCTTCTTCTGATAGCTGTCGCATGGATATCCCTCCTCGATCGGAACGTTTGTTCTATTATATACCAAACTGCAAAAAAAATACATCATTCTAACCAAAATGAAAAGAAAGAGGGGCAGTTTGTGTATGAATTTGAAATGTAATCAAATTTCTATTACGTGCTGCTTGCACTCGTATCAGTGATAAAAGCCATATGCCAAAATCAACTATAAAAAACTACCTGTTTTATCTATTTTGTTTTAAAATGAATGAGAAGCTTTGTAGCGGACGAAGATAGTTAAAAATGGATGCGATTACCATAAGGAGACGACCACATGTATTTGTTTAACATTTTGGCAGATTGGCAAGGAATGATTGAAGAGGGGACATTTGACGAGTATATTCAACATTTATTAAACCAATATCAAAGTCTTGGACCGTTACCTGGAATAATTTTGCCGTTCTTGGAGGCATTTTTACCGGTACTGCCACTGTTTGTGTTTGTGTTTGCCAATGCGGCAGCATATGGATTGTTTTGGGGATTTTTTTATTCGTGGATTGGCGCATGCCTTGGTGCGGTTTGCGTGTTCTTTGTAATTCGCTACTTGGGAGACAAGGCACTGTTTCGAAAAATCAGGTACAATAAGCAGATTCGCCGTGTGACTGCATGGCTGGAACGTCATGGTTTCGGACCGTTGTTTTTGCTGCTTTGTTTTCCATTTTCACCATCGTCCATCATCAATGTCGTCGCCGGCTTGTCAAACATCAATTTCAGGGCGTTTGGACTAGCTGTGCTGCTCGGTAAATCGGTTATGATTTTTTCGATTGCCTATGTTGGCTCAAGTATTGTCTCCTTTGCTAAAAACCCTGTCAAAAGTATTGTTGTCGCAGCATGCATCGGATTATTCTGGTTGCTTGGCAAATACATAGAAAACAGGTTGAAGAAAAAAACAGAATCATCCTCCAAAACATCGTCCTATACGGATTATCATCAAACACATAAATGACTATAAGCGCGTCCTTGTTTTTGCTAAAATGGTAGTATACTACCAATATGCGCATGCATAAATGAAAACAATGACCAAAACAGTGAATGCATGCAAAATTGTGTGGAAACACACGAATTGCATGCTTTTTTTATAGAACTCTTATCACTTATCAAAACAAATAGCATGTCAGCCTGGCAACTGTTAGTCTTAATCATTCATCTTGGATTGTGCAAAAGGAGGAGAACAACATATGGGGATACGTTTTGTCGTAGGGAGATCAGGAACAGATAAAAACGGTATGCTGACAAATGAAATAAAGCAAAAAGCACTTGCTGATCCACAGGGTCCGCCAATCTATTATCTTGTTCCGGAGCAAATGACGTTTGACCAAGAATATGCATTATTCGGCGATCCTGCTTTTCAAGGCAGCATTCGGACCCAGGTATTCAGTTTATCACGGCTGGCTTGGCGCATTCTCCAGGAAACGGGGGGAGCGACCCGGCAGTTTATCAGTTCAACAGGTATCCAAATGATGTTGCGAAAAATAATTGAACAAAAAACAGGGGATTGGCATATTTTTCAAAAAGCAACCGAAAAACAAGGGTTCCTGGAACAGATCGAAAAAATGATTACGGAATTCAAGCGATATCAAGTTACGCCGGCAATGCTTGCAATGCAGCTGGCAACGATGCGCAGTTTCCTACATAAAGAACCTGGAGAAGAAGCATTGATCCAAAAATTGGATGACTTATTGTACATTTACGAGAAACTGAGTGTTTCGCTTGCGGGAAAATATATTGACAGTGAGGATCAGTTGCAATTGCTGGCAGAAAAAATAGAACAATCCGCATTATTGCATGACGCAGAAATTTATTTGGCAGGTTTCCACCAGTTTACGCCACAGGAATTGCAGGTCGTTACTGCCTTGCTAAAAAAATGCCGCTGTGTAACCATCGCACTGACAACGGATATTGAAACACAACAAGTATCGGAATTGAATTTATTTTACCAGACAAATCAGACTTACTATCAGCTTAAACAGATTGCAGAAGATAATGGAATTGCCGTAGAGGACACGATTATTATGGATCCGAAGCTGGGGAAATTTCAACATCGGCCGTTTTTTGCCCATTTGGAAAAGAATTTTGATGTACGGCCACATCCAGCTTATTCGGGTGAAGTGCCCATCCAGGTTGCCGAGGCCGTCCATCCGCGTGCGGAAGTGGAGGGAGCGGCACAGGAAATTGTTCGGCTTGTTCGTGAAGAGGGATATCGTTTTCGTGATATTGTTGTCCTGCAGCGAGATGGCAGTACGTACAATGACTTGATTGCCACGATATTTGGCGATTATGATATTCCGGTTTTTATCGATGAGAAACGGACGATGCTGCATCATCCACTCATTGAGTTTATTCGTTCGGCGCTCGATGTGGTTGAAAACAATTGGCGTTATGATGCTGTGTTTCGCATGTTGAAATCTGGTTTTATTCCTCAGTCAGACCGGGCATGTCCGCTTACAAGCGATGCCATTGATGAGCTGGAAGATTATGTACTTGAATATGGCATTCGTTCCAGAGAGCGGTGGCTGACAGATGAAGAATGGATATTTCATCGTTTTCTTGGTTTTGACCAGACTGCACAGACTGATTCGGAAAAAGAGACACAAAAACGGCTGAATGCTTATCGACGACAAGTAGTTCACGCACTAGAGGATTTTGACAGGGATATTCGGGGTAAAAAGACGATTGAAGAGCGATGCATCGCTATTTACACACTGCTTGAAAAGGTAAATGCACCAAAACAGCTGGAAAACATGCGCATGGATTTTGATGCACGAGGAGAAATTGAAAAAGGCAGGGAACAGGAACAGGTCTGGAATGCGTTGGTACAGCTTTTTGACGAAATGGTAGAAATGGCAGGAACGGAAAAAATCGGCCTACATGATTTTGCAGCGATGATGGAAGCGGGCATGGAATCGCTCAAATTTGCGCATGTGCCGCCAAGCATGGATCATGTTATCATCGGCTCGGTGGAACGGACAAGGATTGGCGATATGAAGTGTGCCTTTTTACTTGGCGTAAACGAAGGTGTTTGGCCGATGAAGCCCGCTCCGGATGGCGTCATCAATGAACAGGAAAGGGAGCTACTCGGCATACAGGGACTGCAACTGGCGGAAACGAGCAAGCGAAGGCTTTTAGACGACTGGTTTTATATGTACCTGGCGTTTACAAGTGCAAGCGATTTTCTTTGGATCAGTTATCCATTAAGCAATGAGGAAGGCAAATCATTGATGCCTTCTACGCTAATTAAGCGCATCGGCGAGTTATTTCCCGCATGTGCCAGCCATCGGCTCATTCAGGATGCGGATGAGCAGCTGGACACACAACGTTTTATTACCACACCGGGAAAAACAAGAGCAGCGCTCACCGTTCAGCTGGCAAGACGCAAACGCGGCTACCCGATTGACCCTGTTTGGCGCCATGTTTTGAACTGGTATGTAAAACATGAACCAAAACACGGGAAAAGCTATGACATTTTACAGAGCTTATACTATCAAAATAAACCCGAGAATCTATCAAAAGAGACGGTAGAAAAATTATATCCCAAACAACTGAAGGCAAGTGTATCCAGACTGGAAACATATTTCCGCTGCTCCTATCAGCATTTTGCCAAATACAGTCTTGGACTGGCAGAGAGAAAAATGTACAAGCTGGATGCACCGGATATCGGCCAGCTATTTCACGAAGCGCTGAAAATGATTACGGAGTGGATTCAGCAAGAGGGAAGGGATTTTTCGGAGCTGACCCAAAAAGATGTAGGCGGTTATGCGTCAAAGGCAATTCACAAACTCTCTCCGGTTTTGCAGCATCAAATACTGCACAGTTCCAATCGCTATCAATACATCCAAAAAAAATTACAGGATGTCATTGCCAGGGCGGCTTTTGTCCTAAGCGAACAAGCGCGAAGAAGTCATTTTTCACCAGTCGGCCTTGAACTTGGCTTTGGGGACAGGGAGCCATTAAATCCGATCCATTTGCAATTGCCGAATGGATATGAACTGATTTTGCGCGGGCGCATCGACCGTGTGGATAAAGCGACAAACCAGGAACATCTCTATTTGCGCATTATTGATTACAAATCGAGTGAACGGGGCTTGAGCCTGCTGGATGTGTATTATGGACTGGCATTGCAAATGATCGCCTATCTGGATGTGGTGCTGCGTAATTCCCTGCAGTGGCTTGGCGCACAAGCATCCCCGGCCGGTGTGTTGTATTTCCATGTTCATAATCCAATGATCAAAAATGACTATAGGCTAAGTGAAACGGACATTGAAAAGCAGTTATTCAAGCAATATAAAATGAAAGGGCTGCTGCTTGACGATGCGGATGTTGTTCGCATGATGGACACATCTACAGAAAGTGGATATAGCGATATTGTCCCTGCCTATATCAAAAAAGACGGCGGAATTTCCATGGCAAAAGTAGCCGACGAGCATACATTTGACATCCTCAAGCAGCATATCCAACAGTTAATGACGCAAGCGGGCATTGACATTACAACAGGCAAGGTCCATTTGAATCCATTTCAGGATAAGAATCGCAGTGCTTGCACGTTCTGTCCGTTCCTTTCCGTTTGCCAATTTGATCCGCAGCTGGAAAGTAACAATTATCACCGTTTGATGGATATGAAAGATGACGACATTTTGCAGAGGTTGCAGAAAGAAATGGAAGAGGAAGGGAAATCATCATGGTAAATTGGACAAAAGAGCAGGAAGCAGCTATTTATACGGCAGGCAAAGATATACTTGTAGCAGCAGCAGCCGGTTCTGGAAAAACGGCTGTATTGGTGGAACGGATCATACAAAAACTTACCAACCAAGAGCAACCTGTGGATATTGATGAATTGCTCGTTGTGACCTTTTCCAATGCAGCTGCACAGGAAATGAGCAGTCGGGTTGGCGCTGCCTTGGAAAAGGCATTGTCGGAAAATCCCTCCTCCATGCATTTGAAGAAACAACTCTCTTTATTGCAAAAGGCATCGATATCCACGCTGCACTCCTTTTGCCTCGATATTGTCAGACAGCATGCATATATGCTGGATATTGATCCGGGCTTTCGCATTTTGGATAACATCGAAGCGGATTTGCTTAAGCAGGAAGTAATGGACGATCTGCTGGAGGACTGGTATGGCGGGGAAGGTGTCAACCAGGAAAGCTTTTTTGCTGTGGTCGATCGTTTTTCTAGTGACCGCAATGATATGGATGTCGTGGAGCTGGTTGATGCTTTATATGTTTTTTCCATACAAAATCCATGGCCAGATCAATGGCTGGACAGGCTAACGGATGTTTATAAGGTACCGCAAAATTGGCAAGAGACGGATTTGCCATGGCTTGACAGTGTGAAAGATATGATTGCTGAAGAACTGGATGGCCTGGAACAGGAAATCAATTTGGCAATGGAAACCGCAAAAGAGCCGGATGGTCCCTACCTGTACATGGATGCATTGGAACAAGACAAGCAGATGGTGGAACAGGCAAAGCAATTGACTGCCTGGGACGATCTGCAAACCTTTTTTTCCACTAGCAAATTTGCAAGGCTATCCGGTAAAAAAATGCCGGAATGCAACGAAGATAAAAAGAAAAAAGTAAGGGACATCCGTGATGCGTACAAAAAAGCCTGGAATAAACTAACAAAAAATTATTTCTCTCGTAATTTGCAAGGTCACGTGCAGGATATGCAAGAACTCGAACCTGTCATCAAACAGCTTTCCGAGCTCGTGAAAATGTACCGCCAGCGCTTTTCGGAATTGAAGCGGGAAAAGGCGGTCATGGATTTTTCCGACCTGGAGCATTATTGCTTGCAATTGCTGATGGATGAATCGTCCACTCCGGATGCAATCATACCATCTAGCATTGCTGACAACTTGCAGCAGCAGTTCCAGGAAGTGCTTGTCGATGAGTACCAGGATACAAACCTTGTACAAGAAACGATTTTGCAGCTTGTCAGCGACCATTCACAATCCGGCAATCTGTTTATGGTGGGGGATGTGAAGCAGAGCATCTATCGTTTCCGACATGCCGAACCAGGCTTGTTTATTGAGAAATACAAGCATTTTGCAAACGATGAGGAGTCAGGCAGGCGTATCGACCTGGCAAGCAATTTCCGCAGCAGGGAACTTGTCCTGGCAGGAACCAATTATATTTTCCGGCAAATCATGGACGAAAAAGTGGGAGAAATCAGCTATGACAAGGACGCGGAATTAATTTATGCCAATCACGTCTATGATGACCAGCTATATGATATGCCGAATCCCGAACTGATCATTATCGATCGCGAGAAACCGGAAGAGGATACATCAGCAGAAGAAGAATCCGGTGAGGAAGAAAATTATTTGGATTTGGAAAAGGCGCAGTTGGAAGCAAGGGCCTATGCACAAAAAATCAAGCAGTGGATTGGCGATGCAACACATAAACCGCAACAGGTATTTGACAAGGAAACACAGACACAACGTGATGTGCAATATCGTGACATTGTCATTTTGATGCGATCGATGAAGAATTGGGCACCAATCATTGTGGAGGAAATGAAAAAACAGGGAATTCCGGTTTATGCGGAGCTTTCCACAGGTTATTTTGCCGCGATTGAAGTAAAGGTGATGCTAAGTCTTTTAAAAACCATTGACAATCCAAGACAGGATATTCCGCTTGTTTCTGTTTTAAAATCGCCAATCGTTGGCATGAACGAAGAGGAATTAAGTCAAATCAGGCTTGCCAATCCAAAATCCGTGTTTTATGACGCGCTGAAGAAATATGGCAGGCAGCAAACCGATACACTATCTGAAAAAGTCAATCGTTTTTTGGAAAATCTGCAAAGATATCGCGAGGCATCGCGTAACGGCGCGCTCTCAGAACTGATATGGCAAATTTATCGGGAAACCGGTTATTATGATTTCGTTGGCGGCATGCCAGGTGGCAAACAGCGTCAAGCTAATTTGCGGGCATTGTATGATCGCGCGCGCAGCTATGAAGCATCTTCTTTCAGGGGACTGTTCCGCTTTTTGCGGTTCATTGAAAGAATGGAAGAAAACGACCAGGACCTTGGGGCTGCAAAGGCACTAAGCGAGCAAGAGGATGTCGTGCGCATCATGTCCATCCATACAAGCAAAGGTCTGGAGTATCCGATTGTCATCATTGGGGCGATGGATAAGGAATTTAATGAGAGCGACTGGAAAAAACCGTACCTATTGCATAAAAACATGGGATTTGCCAGCAAGTATATCGATCCCGACAAACGAATTACGTACCCGACGCTATACTATCATGCTGTTAAAAATGCGCTGAAACGTGAGGCACTGGCTGAAGAACTGCGCGTACTCTATGTGGCACTGACGCGGGCAAAAGAAAAATTGGTGATGGTTGCCAATGTTGCATCCTTTGAAAAGAAGCAAGCAAAATGGCAAAGGATGGCTTCGTATGGGGAGTGGGTGCTTCCTGCTTACCACCGCGCCAAATCAAGGAGCTATCTGGATTTGGTTGGATCCGCGCTGATTCGTCACCAAGACACAGATGCACTGCGAACCGAACCACTTTCACAGCAAATTCCGGAAGTGATCCGGTTAGACCCCTCCTGCTGGGATATCTCCGTTTTGCATGGCAGTGAGTTTGCCAATTTGGATGAAACAGCGGAAGACGAGAACATGCAGCTGCAGGAGAGTATTCAAAACTGGCAGCCTGTCCCTGCTGATGATTCGCAATTGGAAAAAATGGTTGCCCATAGGCTTGCATTTCGATATCCATTCCGGGAAGCTGCTGAGTCACGTGCCAAGCAGACAGTTACAGAAATCAAGCGCCAGCAGGAAATAAAAGATGAGTTCAGCAGCGATCAGTTTGTAAGCAATTTTCAACCGCCAATTGTGAAGCGACCAGCATTTATGCAGCGCGAGAGGACGTTTTCCGCTGCGGAAAAAGGAACTGCGATGCACACGGTAATGCAGCATATCCCATTTAATAGGCAATGGCAGGCAGCGGAAATTGAAGAATTTGTACAAGGTCTGGTAGAAAGAGAGATTTTACTGCAGGAAGCTGCTGATACAATTGATACAGAAGCCATCGCCAAATTTTTTGAAACAGAGTTGGCAGCTTATATGGCTGAAACTAGCCCGATTTATCGGGAGGTGCCGTTCAGCCTGGCTCTGCCCGCAGAAGAGGTTTATGCGAACTGGCAAGGTACCTCGGAAGAACATGTGCTTATCCAGGGTGTGCTTGACTGTGTGATTCCGAAAGAGGACGGCTGGATTATCCTGGATTACAAGACAGATAACGTATCAGCTGAAGTGACTGAGCAAGTAAAGGAAAAGCTGGTAAAGCGGTATGAAGTGCAGCTGCAATTGTATCGCAAAGCTTTACAGCAAATTTGGCAGCAACCTGTTGCGCATATGTACTTGTATTTCTTTTCGGGACAGTTGTTGCTGGAGGTATAGAACAGACGCTTTCACATTTTCATAGTTTTTAGTGAACAAAGGTGCAAGTGCCCTTACAGGCTAAAAGCGCGACGTCCTGGGGCTGCGATTACTCGCCCCATCAAAACATCTGCTAGTTGCTGGGCGCTGGAGCCGGACGTGGCTGTCATGGCAAATGACATTGATACAACATATGCAAATGCCGTTGATTGTGTTTTCCGGTTTTTTAATGGCGCCATTTTTCATGAAGAAATTTCCCGTACTTTTTTCAAAATGGAATGAAGGCGGCTGGCCGGGCATGCTGTTATTTTTGATTGTCTTGTTGTACTGGATGCTTCCAAGAACAATGGATCAAGCGCTTGAAAGTATGTCGATGGAAATATTTAAATTTATCAGTCTGGCATTTTTGGGCGGTGTGCCACTGCGTGATTCCTGGCGTAAATTTTCCAAAGCGAAAAAAAATGGGATACTTTTATTTTTAATGGCTGTTTTTGCGGGAATGGGTCTGTTATATCTATTATCGCCGGTTCAGCTGTGCAATAACTACCTGCGAATCGAGCAGATTACCCTTGGTTGGGGGTTTATGATCACAGCAGCATGTATATGTGTATATCTCCTCCAGTTGCTGTTCATTAATCCGGACGAGTATGAATGATTTTTTCATTTAGCTTAGAGTCGTCTGGGTAAACATATTCATGGTAGGAAAACTGATGAAGATTTTGAAAGGGGGGCTATCACGGCAAGAAAACCGGCGAAAGTGTGGTAACTAGCCGAGAAGGAGCTTATTACGGTAAGAAATCAGCAAAATCGGGGAAAAACTAGCCGAGAGGAGGCCTCTCATGGCAAGATAACCAAACCAACAGAAGCATGAGTACACGGCCAAGTAAGGGAAATCCTTTCCGAAAAGAAAACCAATCATAAAGGCCTCATACCATATATAAAATCGGTATGCGGCCTTTAGGTGTTACCTGATATGAGCTGATCGAACAAATCAGGGTCCACCGGGTTAGTGGAGCTAACTCCGCTATTTGTATTAATAAAATCGCCTGTGTTGAATGATCCGGAACCTGAAGCGGTTTTATCCGTACTCTTTGGCGAGGCGTAAAACGTATCCCCAAAATTAACGACACCACCACCAACACTGTTGATTTTAACGGGCCCTACAATAGCTGGCATGGAAATACACCTTCCAAACTAGTCTCCATATAAAATATGAAAAGTAAACATTAACTGTGAAAGTGTAAAAGCCATTATGGGGTTACAGCTTCTACTCCGGGAATACGAATATGCATCACTCTTGACTCAGAAGCCGCATGTTCCAAACAGCCAATTTGAACAATCCCTGTTTGCGTAACGTCTCTTACGTTAATGTTGCCAACATGTATTTTACCGGAACAGGCAAAGGT
This sequence comes from Tigheibacillus jepli, assembly GCF_030732005.1. Classification (GTDB taxonomy): domain Bacteria; phylum Bacillota; class Bacilli; order Bacillales; family Amphibacillaceae; genus Tigheibacillus; species Tigheibacillus jepli. The sequence continues at coordinate 47,256 of NZ_JAROCA010000024.1, forward strand.
ATTTTTGGTAACATTGTTTGCCAATGCCAGTTGTTTTGTTCCTCGGTAAAATATAGGGAAGTTGGAAAAGTCCACATCATATTTTTTGTCAAAGACTGCGGCAGATTTTTGTAGGGACAGTGCTTTTGAAGAAGGAGCAGCAAAATTGGCATCCCCTATATTAAAAATGCCACTGAATGCAACTGCTGTAACGTAAATATTGTCAACTTGTGAGGTGCGTTTTTGCATTGGATAATCACCTTCCGCCATGTATTCCGGCGCCCGCGCCAGCTCCTGCGCCTGCCCCCACACCAGTTCCGACGGCTCCGGTTACACCGGGTGCGACCCCGGAGATACCAATTGGTGCTAGCGGAACAACATTTTCTAATGGGTAGGACTCAGGCGGTGTATTGAAAAAGGATGACATTTGAAACATTTCATTATCACCAACCAAAAATACCGAAGAAGTAGAAACGGCAGTAACTTGGATATTGCAAACATCCAAATGCCAGTTGTAGACGTCCATTTGCATTTTTATTCATTTCCTTTCCGTTGGTTTTTGACATAGTTTTCGATCGAGTCGGCAATTTCTTTTTTTAAAGCCTTCATGACATATTGATGCATCGCCTGATCATCTGTGTTCCCTTTTTCCTTCGCTTGTTCAGAATGATATGCAATTCGTGCTGGGAATTGTTTTTCGATATCCTGCAAAATGAGCGATGCGTATCCCTGGTCAATGGGATATCGGTGTTTTTCAGAAATGTCATGAATGATTTGCGGACCAAAGCGATGAAGGTAATTGGTTATTTCTGTAGATGTTCGCTGTGTTGAGGCTGGAATAATTGGTTTGCCTGCTGCCTGTTTAAGGGTTTGCAAATCCTCAATATCCTCTAGGTTTTCAGGAGATAAGCCAATGTGCAAAGTGCCATTTAAGTTTTCAATTTTCAATTGGTCGAATTTATATTCAATATTTTCCATTCCACGTCCGGGCATGGAAGATAGTGTGTTTTCCATTTCTGCAATCTGTTTTTTGAGCGTTTGTATCTCATCGTTTTGCCGGTGATACAAATCATACAGTTCCTGGAAATAATAATCGTAATGCTGCATAAGTACACGCCTCCTCCTTATTTTCCAATTCCGCCAAGTGGGACAGTCGGAGTGAAATGTATCGGCTGTTTATTTGTCAATTTTTCCGCGGGCTGCGTAAATCCGCCCGTATTGTAGGCCTCTGACAAGGCCTGAATGCTGCCTGTGCTTCCAATTTGCAGAACAGACGAATTTGTGATTGCATTAACCCGGATAGTATGAATATAAAATGATTGATGTATAGTCAAGTGCATGTGATCACGTCCCCGCCACGTTTTGATCGAAAGTATCTTTATCATACACATATGTGTGCGAATCGGCTACTTGTACCCGAATGTCGTTTCCTGTATTAAAAGAGGCGCCACCAGCGAACGTTTTTGCCCTGCTTTTTGGGGCCATTGTATATACATCGCCAATATGAAAAATACCTGAGGTAGAAACGTTGATTACCTTTACAGCGCCGACGATTGCTGGCATGGTGAACCCTCCTTGTCACTAGTTTATGTGGGCGCATAAAAATTGTTCGTTTCCTGTGTTGAACAAATAAGTTCACCGGAACAGCAAGCGAATTTTCATACACCTAACATAAAATAGGTGATTTAGATTCATTCGTACCATTACCCCTGTGAGTGAGACCAAAAAAGGAATACACTCGTCTTAATGGTAACAATGCTTGTTTTGCACTACTTTAATCCTTTCTTGGTACACTTTTGACAATGAGTACTCCCTATCAATACCATTTTTTCATTAAAAAAATGCAAGATTGCGAGGGAGTTTTTATGAAAATAATAAAGATTATAACTTTTGTATTCTTTTTTATATTTATGACTAGCTGTATTGATACGAAGGATGCCTATCTTTCCACAGTCAATGTTAAACTTAAAAACTCTTCGACAAAGCATGCCTTTCTAATCGAAATAAATGCGGTAGAAGAACCACAACATTTGGATTTTGTCCCAACGGGGAACGCCAATATATTTTTAACAGATAAACATCAAGAAGTGACTACCACGCTTGAACGTAACATCATTTATAACATAAAAGTTTACAGCACATCACTATATTACGATTCAGAAATCAAATACAATGATTATAAGCCATACATATTAGAGCTCAAATATGATGGTGAACAATCTTTTAACAATAGGGAAGATGTTTTTATAATTGACCTGAAGTAACAGACTGCTTATGGATGCTTAACGGATACCACAAAACGACTCAAAATGAGTAGTGTAGTAATATATTTGTTTTCTTATGGAGTCATATTGCATGAATATTCCGCCACTGTATGTTGATCTATGTCAACATGCACATAGATTCTATCTTTGTTGGATATGATGTGAGGGTGGCAGCAATATTTCGGGAATAACCAACCGGTTTTGTAGGGGTAATCAACTAAGCTTTTATACAAAGTGGCGTTCGGTAGGGACCTTTTTAAAAAAAGGTAATGTTTTCAGAAAACAATGGCACTAATATTTGGCTTTCCAAGATAATTTTTAGGACACGCAATTTTTGGAAAATGGAACTGTTGTAAAGTGCACGCGTGTGCAGTGCTTTTGGGCAAAGTTTGATTCCCGCCTTCATTTTATCGTTCATACCCCTGGTGAACGACATTTTGTATTCGGAGGGCAATAACCCTCCGAATACGCTATTATTATTTTAATTGTGACTCGTTACCGTACTTGAACTTTTTTATTGCAACACTTCTCTTATTTTATCAAGTGCCCAGTCGAGTTCATCCTGTTTAATGACCAATGGTGGCGCAAAGCGGATCACATTTTCATGTGTCTCCTTGCAAAGCAGACCGTGTTGCTTCAATTTCTCACAGTAAGGACGAGCGGAAGTGGTCAACTCTACCCCGATGAATAACCCTCTTCCACGAATTTCCTTAATGACCGGGTTATCAATTTTTCGCAGTTCATCCATCATATAATTTCCAAGTTCCAGGGATCGGTCGGCAAGCTTTTCGTCAAGCAATACATCCAAAGATGCAACGGAAACGGCACATGCGAGCGGGTTGCCGCCAAACGTAGAACCATGTGATCCTGGGTTGAATACACCAAGAATATCCTTGTTGGCAACGACACAGGAAATCGGCATCACACCACCACCTAGCGCCTTGCCGAGAATAAATACGTCCGGTGTCACTTTTTCCCAGTCGCAGGCAAATAACTTGCCACTGCGTCCCAGTCCCGATTGGATTTCATCTGCCATATACAACACATTATTTTGTTTACATACTTCATAAGCTTGTTTTAAAAATCCTTCCGGAGGGATATTGATGCCGGCTTCACCTTGGATCGGCTCGAACAAAAAGGCAGCAGTATTTTCAGTAATTGCCTCTTTCAATGCCTCCAAATCACCATACGGAATTAATTTTATGCCCGGGAGCATGGGGCCGAAGCCACGTTTATATTCGGCTTCCGAGGAAAGCGAAACAGCTGTCATTGTTCTACCGTGAAAGTTACCCTCACATGCGATGATTTCCGCCTTGCCTTCTGGAACGCCTTTCACATCGTACGCCCATCTGCGTGCAGCTTTAAAGGCTGTTTCAACAGCTTCTGCACCGGTATTCATCGGCAGCGCCATATCTTTGTTTGTTAGCTTGCAGACTTTCTCATACCATTCCCCAAGCTGGTCATTATGAAAGGCACGTGATGTTAACGTAACCTTGTCCGCTTGCTGTTTCAGTGCTTCAATGATGCGCGGATGGCGATGACCTTGATTAACCGCAGAGTAAGCACTGAGCATATCCATATATCGATTTCCTTCAGGGTCTTCCACCCATACTCCTTCTGCACGAGAAATGACAACCGGCAGCGGATGATAGTTTTTTGCCCCATAATGTTCTGTTTGTTCAATAATCTCTTCACTAATTCTAGCCATAATACCCCTCCAAGTTGGAAATATTTCTTGATTTATTAATAGTATAACAATAATTTTGGTTTTCTTAAAATGAAGAGGCTGGGACATAACTAGTCAAAATAACTGAAAAATGGTTCCGATCATCAAAAACAGATGATTGGAACCATTTTTCTTTGGGGAATTTTCACTTTTTATTGTTTGGCC
>NZ_JAROCA010000025.1 GCF_030732005.1 Tigheibacillus jepli
TTTTGGGGGAAAATTAATTTTGCGTAATCCTCAATCCTATGTCCTGCTTGAAGTTTGAGACATCGCAATTACCTCAAATGAGCGCGTCCGACTGTCGAAAAAGTTTGGGGGGTAATTGGTTTCGTGTCAAACTAGTGGAATGTTTTCATAAATCCTTTCCAAAACCTTGCAAGTAAAATTGGTTTTCTTAGGGAATATGAACAAAAATATTCACTTCCAACCGCCGCAAATGGAATATACTCGCTTTTTAGCGGGCGGCTAATGAGCCTCCTCAGCGCTATCGCGCTTGCGGGGTCTTATCGAGGCCTTCCCTCCCGCTGGGGTCTCGCATATTTCATTTGCTGGTGGATGTTCAATCCCATAAGCGAGGAGGCTGAGGCCCGCGGAAAGCGTCCGCCTGGAGTGGAAATCAACAGTTTCTGCATAAAGCTAACTACTTTTCCATCTACATATAATGCCGCTCATATATTTTGTTCGGAAAGAACTTTTGGGATGCTCCACTAGTGTCTAAAACGTATCTCAATGAACAAACTTCAAACCCGGTTCCCCTATCATGAAGGATGGATCATGCCGATCGGCTGTTTTTCATGGCACTTACCAGTTGGCCTTTATTTTTCCGGTATTTCAGGATACCTTCTGCTGCACGATATGCAAATGCGCCAAATGTCCCTGTCGGATTATAGCCGCCGTTATGGGCAAACGCGGATGCTCCTACGACAAATACATTATCGATATCCCACATTTGCAAATAATTATATGGAACCGCCATGGATGAAATTCAATTTGGAGTGGTCGAAATTATCGCCATTATAATCATCAACGGTAGCCGCTAGTGCCCCCACACCCATATAAGTGTTGAATTTTTCCTTGAAAAATCCGGTAGCACCGGCAATGATTTGATAGCAATAATTTTGCCAATCACACCGTTTCCTGTTTTCGGATCGTATGGCCGGCCAAGGCCTTACTGCAATAGCAGACGGCAGTTATTCAACACATAACTCGTCAATATGACAATATCGGCAGGCTGTTCAAATTCCTCACCGGTATGGGTGTCGAAATATCTTACCCTGTCGCTTTATTGTCATCATGCAGGATTTCAGCTACATTGGCGTTTCTTCCAAATCTATGTATTGTGGTAACAATCAGTGAATCTGTACCTGTTTTGATGAAATGAATAAATTCACCGTATGGTCCTAAAATGGCTTCAATACCATCAAAGCAATGACTACCAGGAAAAGAGCACTTTCCATGCGTTCAAATAGAAATAGTTTACGAGCCATTTCGTAATAGACTGCAGGTATTTCTTCACCGCCATCATATTCTTTCAAAAATTGTTTGATTGGCTTGGAGCGCGGTGAAAGGACTGTTGGACCAAATCCGAGCCCGGTTAAAAACAATAGCAAACTTGTTATGTACCAGCCCCTGCTGAAAAGATACGGATGAAGATACCCCATTAACAAGCCGGTGACAAGCAACAAAGTTCCGCCAATCATCACAAAGATATGCAGCTGGTTGCGGATTTGATACGCCTGCCGCAGTTGTGACATGGTCTTCGCTTTTTTCACAACCGGTATCATCACAAAACCCGGTCCCATTCCCAGAATCGCAGAAAATACATGAACCGTAAGTAAAAACGGATATAAAAACATGGTCACACACCCTTGGTATCCATTCTATCTAACCCTATCATACACCAATTGAGACAGTTACCCTGCGCCGGATTTGTCAATTTCATGGCAAGGCGGTTGCCGACAACTTTGCTATTTGATCCTTTTTCCAACGTATCCGGGTTTCCTTGTTATATTTACGCCATAGAGAGCTTAAATAGTATAACGTTGCTTTTTTAACAGACATCACTTACAATTCAATTGAGAACAATTATCAATTATTTATATATAACATGATGAAAAACAGCATAATGGAGGGCAATTTCATGGAAGAAGTCAAACAACGTACTGCGCTTGCGCAAATTATTCGCGACCGGCGTGCAGTAAAAAAGCATTATACGGATAAACCGGTGACGGAGGAAGTGGTGCTCGATCTTCTGAACGATGCTGTATGGGCACCAACGCATCAACTTCGCCAGCCGTGGCGTTTTATTTTTGTTAGCCCGGATCAGAAGAGCGATTTTGCAAAAAAAGTGGCTGCCACGTATCCGGAAGAAAGACAAGAAAATCGCGAGGCGTATTTAAACGAACCAAATGCATTTTTGATTGTCGTCATGAAGAAAGGTGAAAACCAAAAACAGTATGATGAAAACTTTGGCGCCACTGCATGCATGATTGAAAACTTTTGGCTTCTTGCCTGGGAACAGCAACTTGGTGTCGTCTGGAAAACCAATCCACATATTTACGATGAGGCAGTTGCTGATTTATTGCATGTCGCCGAAGATGAAAAAATAGTCGGCTTTCTGCATCTTGGATACTTCGACCAGGAACCAATCATTAAAAAGAGAACACCTGCAGTTGAAAAATTTTCGCGGTATGAAAGCTGATGAAAGTGGTTTGAAAACCCTTTTACACAAAAAACCGATTGTCAAGCTGTGCAATCGGTTTTTACTGTGTGGCATGTGATAAGTCAATCGACCGTATCGGAAAATTACCAATACATGAAAATTACGCCATTCCTAGATATACTGAATTGTGTTGAGTTCAATTTTACATCGAATACCGTTTTTTTACGAATTATTTTTCAAAAATACATTTTCCTGCTTCATATTTTGCCCACGGAAAGAAGCAGTTGCTTCTACGTACAGTAATTCTGCAATTTTTTAAGTCTTTTTTTGTTACATCTTTTTATGAGACTAATTCGGGTCTTTTTAATAGCCGAAATAGTTATCCGGGTTGCCTGGATCAGCAGTGACATCCGCTACTTTTTCGCCATCCATGTCTACTGCATACCGCCCGTTTGTAGAAGTATGACCTGATAATAGAGTAGCATATCTTACAATAATATAGCCCTTTATCTCTCCATCGTATGCCAGAAAGTTGTCTTTATCCTCTATAAAACCATCGTATTGATTACGCAGATAGTCTCTGACTAAAGAAATAGCCTTTTTTTGGTCTTTTTCAGGGGTATCCGTTCTAATTTCTGCATCCTGATTATCCCTTTGCGTGCCAGTGTTATCTTTGTTTTTTTGGTCTGTTTTGGCTTCTTCCTTGGTAGTTACTTTGTCCGCCTCTTTTTTTCCTGCATTATCTTTGTCAGTGGGTACATTATTATCCTTTTGTGTTGTTTTTGATGTATCATCTGTTGCTTGTTCTTCGGTTTCCTTCATGCTCCCCGTTTTTTCTTTCTTCTCTATTTTGCTGTTTTTTTGTGGCTGGGAAGCAGCGTTTTGATCTGTATTTGCTTTTTCATTTGAACCACCTGTACACCCAGCAAGTAATAGAATGAGTAATAGTAGGACAACATTGCAATGAAAAATCTTTGTTGGTTTCTTCATTCGTTATTTCCTTTCATTAGCCTTTAAACAAAGGTGGATGGGATTCTATTCCACTTCTGCGGAATTTTTCATGAACAAGTTGATACTTGTTTTTAAGCGTACCAATTTCGGTTGTTTCACGCCTATGTGACCCACATCATGCATCCTTAACCCAATTACAAATTCACGCCCCGTCCCCACCTCTACGTTATGGTTTGCAACCTTTTAGCGGCAAGGGTACGGGGTGCAAATGCAGTTAATCAAATATCCAAGCAATCAGCTTTTTCCCAACTAACATTGCGACTTTAATTTAAATCCGTATTCGCAACTTTCCAAGTGAAATTCCCGGTAAATGCGCTAGTCATCCCACACCGTATTTTTCAATCGGTTGTTTTTTTCAAACCGCTTCATTGCCAAATCCAGTAATTCACTGATCAAATCGGAGTAGGATAATCCACTGATTTCCCATAATTTCGGGTACATGCTAATTTTTGTAAATCCAGGTAATGTATTCACTTCATTCACATAAATCTTTCCATCTTCAGTCAGGAAAAAATCGACCCTTGCCAAGCCTTCACATTGCAATGTTTCAAAAGCTGCAATGGCAACCTGCTGAATTTGTTTTGTGGTATCTTCAGGCAAATCTGCAGGAATAGCCAGTTCGGCGCCTTTTTCATCAATATATTTGGACTCATACGAATAAAATTCTGTCTGCGGCAATATTTCTCCCGGCAGTGAGGCTTTGGGATTTTCATTCCCAAGCACCGCACATTCAATTTCCCTGCCAATAATGCTTTCTTCCACAACAACTTTGTTATCGTAATCAAAAGCAAGCGCCAGAGCCTGCTCAAACTCTTTTTTTGTCTTTACCTTGCTGACACCTACGGAAGACCCTTGATTGGCAGGCTTGATGAACATCGGAGTGCCAAGTTTCGCGGCTGCCTTTTCATAGCTGATTGTTCCTTTATTAGCACTCGTGTACACAAGTCCTTTGGCAACATGAATGCCCGCACTTTGCAGCAACCGTTTGGCAATATCTTTATCCATGCAAATTGCCGAACTGAGTACACTCGGGCCGACAAACGGAATATTTGCCAATCGCAGCATTCCCTGCAGGCTGCCATCTTCCCCAAGCGTGCCATGAACAATCGGGAATACAACATCCAATTTATCCAATCCGGTTCCATTTGACGCATGAATCATTTGATTATTTTCCGACCCGGGAATAATGGCTACATTGTCATTGGATTTGTTCAACTGGATTAATTTCGGGTTTTCTGCATTCAGCAAGTATGATGATTGATCATTCAAATGCCAGCTTCCTTGTTTGTCAATTCCAATTAACGTCACTTCATATTTATCTTTATCAATCGCATCGACAATATTTTTTGCTGACTGAAGCGATACTTCATGCTCGGCAGACTTTCCGCCAAAGATGATACCGACTTTTATTTTTTTCATGGTTGACTCCTCTCGTTTTCACTAACAGACTCAAATGGGTGATTTCACTGCAACAGAGATGACTCGTTGTGATAGTTTAAGTGAAATGCCCTTTTTCGTGCAGCCAATTTGGCAAATAATTATCACTAAAATGCCTAACATTAAAATAGCATAAATTTTGCCCGGGTAACAGTCTCTGCGTTAACAATCATTCTCTCTGCTGCTAACGCGAGGTCAATCTTTCCGCCGAATTGAAAGTCCGATGAGGGACTTCCCGGCAAATTTTTGTTAAAGTGATGGTAGACTAAAATTATATTCGGAAAGGAAGTTGAGTCCATGCAATACGTTACACTAAACAATGAACTCCGTATGCCGCAACTGGGATACGGTGTATGGAAAGTGCCAAATGAACAAGCAAAACCTTCCGTAGAAAAAGCGCTGGAGACAGGTTACCGCCTGATAGATACCGCAAAAATATACGGCAATGAACGTGGCGTCGGTGAAGCATTGGCGAATAGCCCCGTTGCCCGGGAAGATTTATTTATCACTACAAAAGTATGGAATGCCGACCAAGGTTATGAGAATACGTTAAACGCCTTTGACGAAAGTTTGGGGAAACTTGGCCTCGATTATGTGGACCTTTACCTGATTCATTGGCCAACACCGAAATACGACCAGTATGTGGAAACCTACAAAGCATTGGAAAAACTATATCAGGACGGCCGTACAAAAGCGATTGGCGTTTGTAATTTTGATATCGGGCATTTGCAGCGGATCATGGATGAATGTGATATCGTACCAGCTATTAACCAAGTGGAATGTCATCCATATCTGCAACAAAAGGAACTAAAAGCATTCTGTCAAAAGCACGGTATTCGCGTGGAAGCATACAGCCCATTAATGAATGGGACGGATGTTTTACACAATGAAGTGATTAATGAAATTGCAAATCAATACGATAAAACACCAGCCCAAATCATTCTACGCTGGAACTTACAATCCGATGTTGTTGTGATTCCAAAAACCGTCACACCTGCTCGTATGAAAGAAAACTTGCAAGTGTTTGATTTTGAACTTAGTGCAGCGGACATGGAAAAAATCGCCGGGTTGGACCGAAATCTCCGTCATAACAACGTACCTAATGAGATGAATAAACGCTAGGAAAAATTTTTTCGCAACAAGCATGTATGGCCATTTGTGTTCACATGCTTGTTTTTTCATAAAGTGAAAATTTCAAGTCAGTGGGAGCTTTTTCGTCCATAATGAACGTGGGTAAAAAATCGTCACGTCCTGGGACTGCGGTTACTCGTCCCACCGAAAACCATTGGGACTGCGGTTACTCGCCCCACCGAAAACCATTGTAGCAACATCCGAGTGACCAACGCCTCCGACGAACGTACTTGCTTATTTCAAGAAATATTCAAAAAGCACTTGACATTTCTTCCCCGCTGCTTCATAATTGCAAACAATAACTTGATACGATGCGTTGACGAAGAGTAGTAATCATACTTGGACGCCTAAGAGAGCTGATGGGTGGTGCAAATCAGTGTGTCCGGTATCGATGAATGGACTTCCGAGCTCCAACCCGAACCATGGAAAAACATGCAGTAGGCCTTGGCGATCCGTCTTCACGTTACAGAAGACAGATATAAAGGAATTATCCTTTGTATCCAAAAGTGAGTGGAATGATTTCCGCTAACAAAGGTGGCACCACGGGGTTCTCGTCCTTTTCCAGGATGAGAACCCTTTTTGTATTTCCAAACAAATACTGCAAAATTGTCGAGCAAGAGGAGTACGCATTCATCTCCAGCGTTACAGAGAGCCGGGCAAGATGAGATTCCGGTACGCTGGTGAATGCGGAATGGACTTGTGAAAGGTTTCCTGAACACCAGTAGGGAAACACGTATTCCGGCGTTATTCGGATAGATTATCGGGTCTATACATGCAAGCATGTTCATGGCATGACCCCGTAATCGAAAGAGATAAAAGGGAATTTTTCCTTTTCAACAGAGGTGGCACCGCGCATACGACGCCCTCTGCACCACATCAAGCATGTGGTGCAGAGGGCGTTTTTTTATCACAGATTAACGGGGCTGTAAAACCCTACTGATTGCAGTTTCACTCTATTTGCAGTAAGGAAAGCATAAAAATCTTTCCTTCAGCTTAAGTGCAACAAAGGCATTCACTTATCCCAAAGCGAAAGTCAAGTTTTCTAATCGTGTTTGAAAGAAACGGAGGAACGAACATGACAAACCAAAAAGAAATGTCAACACACTCTTACAAAATGGAAAAAGCAGATACCTCTTCATCCCTGTCCGAGGTATTTCGCGCACTGACAGGCGAAAAGAAATTTTTAATGGAGTTGTCGCAAAACGGCAAACGATTTTCCTTTATCGGTGCCAATCCATACCGGGAACTTATCGGCAGCCAGTCCACATCCAAGATGATCGATCACATCAATCAAAGCTGCACCACCTATCACCGGCATGCATTGGAAACATTGAAAATGGAACTTCCCACAAAACAGATGGACCTCCCTTTTCCATTTTTCGGAGGGGCGGTCGGTTATATCGGTTATGACAATGGCCAATACGTACTCGATATCGATGAAGAATTGCCGGATGAACTGCAGATGCCGGATGTCCACCTACTTTTCTATCACAATGTGATTGTGTTCGATCACGAAAACAATCACATCTACCTGCTTGCTGTCAATACGGATGACGCGACAAATGACACATTGGATCAACGACTGCAACCGTTAAGAGATGCATTAACAGCCTCGGAAAAACATCCTGCAGTCACTGAGAGTGAAAAGGATATCCATTTCACCTCCGACATATCCAAACAAGAGTTTATTTCCAAAGTTAAAATAGCCCAAGCAAAAATGCAGTCGGAAGGTATTTCACAAATTGTATTGTCCCAACGGATGAAAGCTGCATTTTCCGGTGATCCATTTCATTTTTATTTGAAATTGTGCAATGCAAATCCATCGCCATACATGTACTACATCGATTTTGCAGATTATTTGCTGCTTGGCGCCTCACCGGAGAGCCTGCTGCAAACAAATGGCCGCCAAGTATTTTCAAACCCGATTGCAGGCACCTATCCGCGTGGGAAAAATAAGACGGCTGATAAGCAATTGGCAGCAAAATTGCTTGCAGACCCAAAGGAATTGGCTGAACACGACATGCTGATTGATCTGTGCAAACGAGATTTTTCAAAAATCTGCCATCCCGAAAGCATCCGGATTCCGGCTTATATGCACATTGAAAAATATGAGCATGTCATGCACATTGTATCAGATGTGACTGCGACATTACGGGATGACGTTACGGGCATTGATGCACTGCTTACTTGTTTGCCTGCCGGGACAGTATCCGGCGAACCGAAGAAAAAGGCGATGCAGGTTATCAATTATTTGGAAAAGAAAAAACGTGGTGTGTACGGTGGCGGCATCGGCTATATTAATTTCAATCATGATCTCAATTTTGCCCTGGCCATTCGCATGCTGGTTGTAAAAGAAAAAATCGCTTATCTGCAGGTTGGTGCCGGAATTGTTGCGGCATCGGTTCCGGAAAAAGAATACGAGGAAACACTGCACAAAGCAAAATCACTGCTGTTGGCAGGAAGCAGCCCAAGTCACTGAACCTGAGGAAAAAATAACGGAAAGGAAGAAAACAATGAGAAGTTATCTTGGAAAATTGGTTGCCAATCAAGACCTCTCCAAAGCGGAAATGCAAGCGGCAGTAACAGCCATTTTTAATGGTACCGCTTCTGACAGCCAAATCGCTGCCTTTATGATCGCCCTAAGCAAAAAAGGAGAAACGGCGGAAGAAATTGCTGGACTTGCACAGACCATACGCGAACATTCCAAACAGGCCAGTACTGATTTAGCTGATGTGATGGACAATTGCGGTACCGGGGGCGATCGATCGCACAGCTTCAATATTAGTACTACTGCCGCCTTTGTGCTGGCAGGTGCCGGTGTAAAAATTGCCAAACACGGCAATGGCAGTATTTCCAGTAAGACCGGCAGTGCCGATGTGCTGGAGGCATTGGGTGTTCCGCTTGATTTGGAAAAAGAACAAGTAGCCGAAATGCTGGAAGAAAACAATATTGTCTTCCTTTACGCACCCCATGTTCATCATAAGCTAGGCCAAATCATGAAAGTTAGAAAGGAACTGGGCATTCCTACCATTTTCAATCTGATTGGACCGTTGACAAATCCGATTCAGTTATCCACACAACTGCTCGGCATCTACCGGCGGGACATGATGAAAATGATGGCAGAAGCGTTGCGGCAGCTTGGACGAAAAAGAGCCATTGTTGTCAACGGTGCAGGCTTTATGGATGAAGCCTCTCTTGCCGGAACCAACCATTTCTGTCTGTTGGAAAACGGCGAAATTCATGCCTTTACACTGCGCCCGGAAGATGTGGGACTGCCCATATATAGCAACGAGGAAATCAAAGGTGGCACCCCAAAAGAAAACGCCAAAATTCTTTTGGATGTACTCCATGGTAAACCCGGGGCATATCACGACACCGTTCTTTTCAATACCGCCATTGCTTTATATGCAAACGGAAAAGTGACTACCGTCAAAGATGGCATCGATATGGCAAGAGAAAGCATCGCTAGCGGCGCGGCAATGAAAAAACTGCAATTTTTATTGGAGAGTAAAAAATGTTATCCAACCAAATCTATTTCATGAGGTGAAACAATGGCGATACTGAACGAAATACTGCAAGCCAAACAAAAAGAAGTGGCGGTACTGAAACGGCAGCCGCCCAAGGAAAATAGCACGGTTTTGAAGCGGGTACCGAAAATTGCAGATACATTCGCTGCTTCCAGTACAATGAACATCATTGCCGAAATCAAGCGCGCCTCCCCTTCCAAAGGTGCGATCAATTTGGCACTCGATCCGGTTTCGCAAGCAAAACAGTATGAAGCAAATGGTGCCTGTGCCATATCCGTATTGACGGATCAAACGTTTTTCAAAGGATCGATGGCCGATTTGCGTGCGATTCGCTCTGCAGTGGGTCTGCCGATTCTATGCAAGGACTTTATCATTGATCCGGTACAGATTGACCATGCAAAGGCAAACGGCGCGACGATTATTCTATTGATTGCCGCAGCACTGACAGCATCACAATTTGCCGATTTATATCAGTACGCTGTGGCACGGAACTTGGAAGTATTATGTGAGGTACACAATCTGGAAGAACTCAAACTGGTACAAAAACTTCATCCTCCAATCATTGGCATCAACAATCGCGATCTCAACGACTTTCATGTCGATTTAAAGACAACCGGAAAAATCATTCCTTTTATAAAGAATGAAACCCGGATCATCATTAGTGAAAGCGGCATACAGACGGCAGAGAACGCCAAAACAGCAGCTGATTACGGGGCAAATACGTTACTGGTTGGAGAAGCTTTTGTACGCGCCAAGAATTTGACAAAGACCTTCCAAGACTTCCGGATTTCAATCAAAAAGGAGACTTCAAGTCATGCTCGTTAAAATCTGCGGCATTCAAACACAACAAACAGCAAAGCAAGCCGCTTTTGCCGGAGCAGATTTCATCGGTTTTGTTTTTGCTAGCAGCAAACGACGGATTACTCCTGAAAAGGCACGCGCAATATGTGATAGTTTACCCTCCTCTATCAAAAAGGTTGGTGTATTCGTCAATGAAAGTGTTGCGAAAATGGAACAGGTGGCTAAGCTGGTAGGACTGGATTACATTCAACTGCACGGCGATGAGCCTGCTGCCATTGCAAAACAGCTTTCCTTGCCAGTTATCAAAGCTTTCCCGGCACAAATGGATCAAGTGCCTATCATGAAGAAATATCCCTGTGACTATGTATTGCTGGATCATCCGCATGGCGGCGGCACCGGCAAAACCTTTGACTGGCTGCTGTATGAAACACTGCATCGGGAAGTTCCAAACTTACTGCTTGCAGGTGGATTGGCCCCGGAAAATGTCAGCAACGCCATTGCCGTTTTTCAGCCGGCCGGTGTCGATGTATCCAGCGGCGTTGAAACAAATGGAGAAAAAGATCCCCTGAAAATCAAGCAATTTATCACGAATGCCAAAAATAGAAAGGAAGATGCACATGTTAAAAACCAAAACAACCTACCATGAACCGAACACACAAGGCAGGTACGGAAAATTCGGCGGGAGGTTTGTGCCTGAACTGCTCATGCCGGCTCTCATTGAATTGGAGGAAGCGTATAACGAAGCGATCAACGATTCCGCATTTACAAGTGATTTGACAGCATATTTAACGGAGTATGTTGGCAGAGAAACGCCGCTGACGTTAGCAAAAAACCTGTCGGAACAACTTGGTGGACCAACCATCTATTTAAAGCGTGAAGATTTGAATCATACCGGTGCGCATAAAATCAATAATACGATTGGGCAGGCATTGCTGGCTATGCGCATGGGCAAACGTAAAATTGTCGCAGAAACCGGGGCGGGCCAACATGGTGTTGCAACGGCAACTGTCTGCGCACTATTTGGACTGGAATGCATTGTGTTCATGGGCGAAGCAGACATCAAACGGCAAAAACTGAATGTCTTTCGCATGGAATTACTTGGTGCAAAGGTGGAAAGCGTCTCTCAGGGAAGCGGAACACTAAAGGATGCTGTCAACGAGGCACTGCGGTACTGGGTAAATCACGTGGATGATACCCATTACATCCTTGGTTCCGTTGTCGGCCCCCATCCGTTTCCAAAAATCGTTCGCAATTTCCAATCCATTATTGGCAAAGAGACGCGCCAGCAATTTTTGGAGCGGAATAATAAATTGCCAGATGCCGTTGTTGCCTGTGTTGGCGGGGGAAGCAACGCGATGGGCATGTTCTACCCATTTATTGATGATGCAGATGTCAAACTTTACGGTGTCGAAGCAGGCGGGGCGGGCATCGAAACTGGTGAACATGCCGCTTCATTGACAAGAGGCTCTGTCGGAGTACTCCATGGTACGATGACACATCTGCTGCAGGATAAAAACGGGCAAATTAAAGAAGCAGTATCCATCTCTGCCGGCCTTGACTATCCCGGCGTCGGTCCGGAACATAGCTACTTGCATCTTACAAATCGTGTTACGTACACAGCTATTACCGACAAAGAAGCGCTGGATGCTTTTCGCCTGCTGTCTTGTACGGAAGGAATCATTCCTGCATTGGAAAGTGCACACGCTGTAGCCTATGTATGCAAGCTTGCTAAAAAAATGCAGCCAGAAGAAAACCTCGTCATCTGCTTATCCGGACGCGGTGACAAAGATGTTGAACAGGTACAATCCATATTGGAGGCGAAATAAAATGGGCAAATCACATTTGGAAATGGTATTACAAGAAACACTGCAAACAAACAAAAAAATATGCATCCCTTACATCATGGCTGGTGATGGCGGATTGGATATTTTGGAAGAAAGATTACTATTTCTCAAAGATTGCGGTGCTACTGCGGTAGAATTGGGCATTCCCTTTTCCGACCCGGTCGCTGACGGTCCAACCATTCAGCAAGCCGGCATTCGGGCACTTAAAGAAGGAGCAAGCTTGTCCGCCATTTTGCGGAAACTCGCTTCTTTTCAACAGCCCCACCCACTGCCGATTATTCTAATGACCTATATCAATCCAATATTGGCAATCGGGCTAGAGGAATTCACTGGTGCTTGTCAAACCGCTGGCGTTGACGGTGTGATCATTCCCGACCTGCCGATGGAGGAAGAAGATTTGATCGCGAATGCATTTACCAATGCGGATATCGCATTTATCCGGCTGGTGGCTTTAACCAGTCCATTGGAACGCTCTGTGACACTAGCTAATTTATCGGATGGCTTTCTCTATGCCGTAACGGTCAATGGCACAACCGGCGGCAGAACATCCCATCAGTTGCACGAAGTTGGACCTTATTTACAAAAACTCAAATCAATCAGTCCTGTCCCAGTATTGGCGGGCTTCGGGATTTCTTCACCAGGGCAAGCAAAACAGCTTGGCAGCTTTGGTGACGGGGTAATCATCGGTAGCAAAATCATCCAGCTTCTACAGGAAAATAAATATGATGAAATAAGCACTTTAATTGCCAGTGTTTCATAGTAAAAACCTCCGCGGTATGATGCCGCGGAGGTTTTTTGATTGTTGTACGGATGGTGAGGGTGGCTTTTGTTGGAGAAACTTGTAAAACAGTAGCTTGATTTGAATGTTTTGAGCAACTTTCTGACACGTTGTGCGGGTTTTTTTTGATTTGGAGCGGGTTTTGCTCCTATTTCGAGCAACTTTTGCCTGCTTTTGGAGCGGGTTGTTCACATTTTGGGCGACTTTTTTCCCGCTGGAGCGGGTTGTCCCCATTTCGAGCGACTTTTACCCTGTTGGAGCGGATTACTCCCATTTCGAGCGACTTTTTTCCTACCAGAGCGGGTTTCAGATTGTTTAATTTGGATTCGCTTCTTTTCGAGCAACTTTACTAATTATTTTATGTGCGACCATAGCGGCAATGCTTGCAGTGCTGGATATGAAGCACTGGATACTGTTGAAGAATACAACTTTGGAAGAATTGAAGCGGAAAAAAATTAATGGAAAAAAACCAACAATGAATTTCTGCAAGGGCATAGATACCAGACTGATTTGATCCAAAACTCCGACTCCAAACTATACACTAAGTTTTTTGATGGTGCATGCATAAGGCTATGTCATGACGGAACGAGCAGAAATGCAATTAATCAACGATTGATCGGTTGCGCCGCACACAGGAATTAGAACAGCATACTGAAAAATTTGAGCAAAATAAGGTAGTTGCGGGAACACTTTCCTTACCAAAGGGGAACGCCCCCCTATTTTCTACAAAATCCCTTGCGAAATTCATTAAAATGGTATATTATGTTCTATGTGCTTTAGAGAAATCATATTTTGCTGGTGTAGCACAGCTGGTAGTGCACTTCACTCGTAATGAAGGGGTCGAAGGTTCGAATCCTTTCACCAGCACTGATACAGAAACGCTATAACTCTTGAGGGATAAGAGTTATAGCGTTTTTTATTTTAGTACAGATTATTGTCTTTCGAATTGATACAGGTATTTTGGAGCGAAATATTTTTTAAATCCGTCATCCATACCTCTAATATTATATCTATTTGACACTTCCCTGTTCTCCAGATTATCTAAATTAAAAATTGAGGGGGTCATATTATTTGACTCAGGCAATTTCCGCAATTTTGGATGCACCATCCACACAATCGAAATGATTAGTAATCCGGATCCCGCAACCGCAAAAATTTTGATACTACTGAACAAACTTGCGAGGTATCCTCCCAGTAGTGATCCAATTGGCATTGCAGCAGCGCACATACTATAGGTAACGGAACTTACATGGCCCAAAACGTGGTTTCCAGCCAAAAAGATCCAAACAAACCATTATCAGGGCAATATTTACCGGCAGATATCAAAAACTACCTTGAACCACGTAATTTGCTTCCCCCAAACTTACACACATATAAAACGCCTGTCTTGTCCCACGACAAAACAGGCGTTTAAAATTTATTCATTGATTGAATGGTTCATGCTCCATAAACGTTTTGATTTAATTCTGGCGGAGAAGGTGGGATTCGAACCCACGCGACGCGTAGTGCGCCCTAACGCATTTCGAGTGCGTCCCCTTCAGCCGGACTTGGGTACTTCTCCAAAACTGCTTTCATACGACAGTTAGAAATTATATACCCTTTTCGATATTTTGTCCACCCCGGCATTTGCAAATGAAATACACCAAAATACCAATTGCCAAATCCACCCCAACCCCGATAGTGAAATTTCATTCAATGGGAGGCTTGCAGACCTTCAAAAAATAACATGCGCCGCAACAGCGTTATTCCGGCGCATGTTATTAGCGTTATTCCGGCGCATGTTATTTATGAAAAACTCTCCTTTTCTTTCCGCCAATCAGGCGAACAACTTGGATCATCGCCGAAGCCAGGGAATAGCTGCTACGATATGCCAAATATTTTCCCGACCATTTTGGATAATATTTATTTTTAAAGTCACGTAATCCTTTAAAACCATACAGGTACTGGACATTATTGAAAACTGCTGCAGCAATTCGTTCTCCCAAAAATGCCTTCTTCATATTGCCTACGTTTGACAGTGGTGCCATGCCCAAATTGAAATAGCGATAACCTTGCTCTTTTGCCCATTGAAACAGGTGAATGAACATCACGTCAATTTCTCCGCTTGGTTCATCCGGCAGGTGCCGCATTAAATCAATCGAAATGACGTCTTCTTGGTACACCGGCATGATCGTCATAAATGCGGTTATCTTTCCTTCTGAATTTTTCATCACAGCTATTGGTGCTTTGGACAGATAACTTTTATCAAAGAAACCAAGCGAAAACCGCTTTTCTTTTTTACCGCCCAGCCATGCATCCGATACAGCTTTTATATCCTCCCAAAAGGCATCGGAATATGGCGGATTGTACACCTCAAACGTGTAGCCCTTTTTATCAAAACGATTAAAAGAAGAGCGCAGACCCGCCCGTTTTTTTCCCGAAATCGTAAAGGTGTCCAAATCGACAATTGCCTCTTCCCCGAGCTTGAAGAACGTATATCCCATGTCATGATATAGCGCCATATTATCGCCGCTAATCTGATAAAAAACACAGCGATAACCATAATAATCCGCCTTCTCCTGCAGCTTGACCAGTAGGCTGTCAAACGATGCAGCTTCTCCTTGTGGATCTCCCAGCACAACCATACGATTTCCCGCCGTGGCAAATTGCACCATCGCTTTGCCATCATCACTGAATAAAAAGCGTTTATCCCCGAGATAACCTAAATGACTCAAAACATGGCCGCCATGTTCGGCAAAAAAACGATCCAGCTTTTCCTCGTCGTAGGCTTCCCCGATTTTAACATGGTGCTTGCGTCCAAAAAGAAAAATAGCTGCAATTGCATATACGCAGGCGACCAAACAGCTCGTCAGCCCGATACCATAAATCCCATACAGCGGTTTTGGATAATCCAGCAAAATCAGTGTAGACCTTGTAAAAAACACAAAAATGAGAAAAGCAATCAAGTTTACATAAAGCAACCCGCGGATACTTGCGGCACTAAATGGCAAGCTATGACGTTTAAATTGTCCGCGCAATAAATAAAGAACGAGCAAATGAAACGCGGCCAGCATACCAATGATGGCATTTTCCGATTGACCGACCAGCAAAATAATTGCAAATGACAAGGTTATGCAAGTAATGTACAAACCGCGCTTCGTCCGATAATACATTTCTTTCATGAAAAACCAGCACGTAATCCCCAAGGCAAACAGCAACACATTATAAAAGTCGATACTCAGTAGGGATAACCTTGATTTTTGCACGGAATGATAGGCAATAATATCAAAGATTGGAATGAATACCAGGAATGCACCGGTAATCAATGATAATAGCGGCAGCGACCAGTTTCCGATATTTCGCAATACCATCCGCTGCAATGCCCACACCAGTCCGCTGATTTCCACAATCGGGGCTACCAGGTTCTTGTCCTCCACTTTTTTCATCACCGTGCTGCTCATTTCAAATGCTGCAATAATCAAACCAAAAATGAGCGGTATGATATAATACGCAAACCGGTACATGAGCAACGCGGTCAGCAGCAAGCTGGATTCGGCACCAAGCAGCTGCCCACCGGACAGAACCATCAGGTCGAAGGAGCCAAAGCCACCGGGAATCAAACTGATAACCCCTGTTACAGCCGCAACTGTGTATAATCCAAACGCCTGACCGAACGATATCGGTGCACCGACTGCCTTCAAAGCCAGATACATGACAAGACCCGCTCCAAACCACTCGATGACAGATACAAGGGAATATTGCAGTGTCAGTTTCGGTGTGAAGAACTCGTTTTTTCGGTAAGCAGCCAGCCCTACGTAAATCGGAAAAAATAAGAAAATGCCAATCAGCACAGGCCAAAGCCACTTTTTATCTGCCAGCAGTTCCCACACCGGAAATACATGAATGATCACCAAAAATGAAAAAATCGACAAGCCCATTACCGCAGCCGGGGCAAGCCAGCCGATACCGATCACCAATTTGGAACTGTTATTCGTATATTCCTTATACATCATTCCCCGTACGCCGGCACCAATTAGACCGCCAAACCCAAAAACACCGTTAAACGAATTCGCAACCCAGGCAACACCAAATATTTTTCGTTTTGACAAATCAATCTGCTGGGAACGAATAAAAAAATAGTCATAGAAAAACATCGTAGATACAGACAACAGTGCTGTTATCACAATGATGCCATCCTTCCAAAACGGAACTTGATTGATGGCATCAAGCGATTTGCGCAGACCTACTTCCGATAATTGATGCTTTCCCTCCATAATAATGACGGTCACGACAACAATCATGAATATGTATTTGGCTGCCCGAATGAGCGCTTGTTTATGTTTCAATATGATTCACCAACTTTTTTTGCGACATCCCATTTCTTAGGATACACAAACATGTTTTGAAAATGTACGGCAGACATCGATGCCAACTTATACGCACCAGCCGGCAAAAAGTTCCCTTTAAGCAAAGGCGGAAGCGCCCTTACAGGCTAAGAGCGCGACGTCCTGGGGCTGCGATTACTCGCCCCATCAAAAAGCCCTGCTAGTTGCTGGGCGCTGGAGCCGGACGTGGTTTTCATAGGAAATGACATAATGCAGCCCTATTTTATATTTTCTTTACCTATGAAAAGGAAAGGTCCGGGTTGAACAGATTCAACCATATGATTTTCCCTGTTCCACCTTCCTTTCCCTTTCCCGGGCTTTCCAAACTTTTAAAAAACAGTTCATCCAGCTGGTGAAAACGAGCGGCATGCCAAAAAACCAATTATTTTGCCGTTAAAGTGTATATATTATCGATTGTCAATGTTTGGTCCCTTGTCAGCCCATTGCCATTGTCGGTTTTTAAAACACCTTTATATTGCATCTCACCTGTTTTTGCATCAAAAATGCGAACCCTTACCTGATGCTGTTCATCCATTAGTGAATCAACCAGGTAAAGCGTATTATTTTTAAGGAACAGACTATCCGCTTGATCGGTTTCTTTTCCTTGGTTATTCATGGTGAAATGATTCTCTTTGAGTTCACCGTTTGATATATCAAACGCGAACACTTGCAGCTGTTCAGGTGAACGTTTTGTAAAATAGACCACATTTCCGTTTTGTGTCTCTATCTCGACACCTTTTTTTATTTTCTTTGGCAACCGGATTTCTTCTGCTTTTTCGTTATTGAAATGATATGCAAATAACCTGGTTTCAAGAATTTTTTCTTCACTGCGTGCATCCAACTTTGTTGTAACTTCATAAGCCACTAATGGATATATAGGTTGTTTCAAATCTTGCTGGACAAATCCAACTGAGGTATACCCTCCTTCTGATTCTTTTGCTTGCAGTATAATTTGGTCATTCGTTACTTTTTCTGTTTTCAAATCAACGGTATACGCATGCAGTTCTTGGATTTCTCCTTTTGTACTGTTTCGGTTGTTGTTTGTCAGCACGATTAAATGGTTTTTTTCCGGATGCAAGGCTTCAACGCTGATGGAAAAATATTGCTGTAAATCAGGAATTGCTGTCTCAAAGCTTTGACTTTTTTTACTTTGCTTATCCAGAATGGAAATTTCAAGCTTGGAATTTTCTCGTTGATCCCCATAAAAATCATCCATATCAAACTGGGCATAAATCAGCTTTTTCTTCCCATTATATAACTGGTTCATATACGCTTCCTTACCTCGCATAAAACTACAATATTGCTTTTGCAAATCTCTTATTTCCGGGGCGTGTATATCATCTAAGCGTTCAAAAAAAGATTGATTTTGCGGAAATATCGTTTCTTTCGGCGTTATTTTAACCCACCATTGCGATATGTCGTCTTGTTGATACGTCCCTTCCATCACGACATTACGAACTTTTTTGCTATCACCCGACTCCTTCTCCAAATGGAATGTTGGTAAACCGCTGGCAATACCGCGTTCATACATAAAAAATGTCGTTAACGTCCCGATAATCACCACTAAAATGATGATGCTTGCAATATATTTTTTCATCTAAAATCGGCAAGGATACCCCTACTTCAATCGTGTGAATTGCGTAGCCCAATGATAAGTGGGGGAGGAATTGCCGTCAGATACGATATGTTATGTTTAAAATCGTAAAATTTTGTACCATATCAAGTATCTGAAACCTCCACCTTGCCTCCTCCTTTCAACTTTTGTAAAATTAAACATAAGAGAAAACCGTTGCGTAAAAGGCACTCTTATTTGTTCTTTGACAACTTAAAGATATGAGGTTGGTTACAGGAAAACGTTGTAACCGTAAAATCTTTAACGTATTGACAACCGTTTTGACGGTACTACTTGGGCATGTCCCTTGTGGTAGGGGCGAAGTCAACCGTCCTTATGTTCCACCACTCTAAGGTAGGAGAGCATTGCTCGTTTGCACTACTGGGTAGGAACAAGCGTAATTGCTTTCTACGAGGGTAGAGGCACTGTCGAACTTGGCAGACGCAAGCCCCCACTTCAAATAACCCGTAAATGTGTTAAGTGGTAGGGTTAGTTGATGATGTCCCTCCTTGTCATACCCTGATTTTTTTATTTAAGAGATAGTGGCTCAGACCGATGGACATGGCAGTAACCAATATGCCAAGCAGCAATTCGACAAAAAACATTTCCACCGGATACAGATAATTGGTATGTGCAAAAATCAATACAATGTTCGGCAATAAAAAGATGACCAATGCGAACGCAAAATAAATTCCTCCATATAAAATTCCCTTCAAACGATAGCAGCGTTCAATCAAAATGGAAGTAAACAAAATGAATACCATCATCAGCCCGATGCCGTAATGAATCAGAAATTCTGTGATCGTTTTCGGGAACAAAATGTTCAGATCACCGAAGGCTTCCATTATGCCATTAAGTGAATAGTCCTCACGGTAATCGATCGGCACCATCAGTTCTACCAACTTGCTTTCCGCTGGAAGAAGCAACAATTCCAATGACACAAGACCAAGTACCATGAAAAAGATCGCCGTGGCTTTAGCCAAATAAATATGAATCCGATTGGTTGGCAGCATCAGGAGCCGATAGATAAACGTATTTTTACCAAACCAATCCCGGTACCAAATCATAAAGCAATAGATGAGCAATACGGCAATGCAGATGGCAATTGGGAGTTGAAACCAGCCATCCATTGCTCTAACGATGGACATCGGACCATAATCGCTCAAAAAGGTCTCTCTTGGGATCATGTCTTTTGTCACGGCATCTTTGGCAGTTGCTAGGTACGAACGTGCATGAATGATAACAACTGCCGTTTGCACAATGACTGTAAAGGCAGCCAAAGCAACATATAACTTCAGGAAACGATTGATTTCAAAATTGACCAGCTTTAAGTACGACTTCATCTCTGATACACCTGCCTCATCATATCGACAACCGATTTGCCCTCGGTTTCCCTTATTTCTTCCACATTAAATGCCATCTTTACTTCCCCGTCATCCAGCAGAACTGCTTTATCAATTAAATGCTCGATATCCTGAATTTCATGAGTGGTAATGACGACGCCACGATCTTCTATCAAGTGACTCGTAAAAACATCGGTAATTTGTTCACGGCTGAAAATATCGATTCCGGAAAATGGCTCATCCATAAGGATATAATCGACGTCTAATGCCAAACCGAGCAACAAATTCACCTTTGCTGTGTTTCCTTTGGATAAGTTGGCGATCCGTTCTTCCACTTTAAGCCCAAAAAAGTTTAGCATTTCATCGGCGCGTTTTTGGTTCCAACAATGATAATAATCCGCCATAAATGCAATGGCATCCTTAATGCGCATCTGGGGAAGCATGGTAATGGCATCCGGTATGAAAGCGACTTTTTCAAACGTGCGCTTCGATACCCTTTCCCCATCGATGAGAATTTGACCGCCTTGTATCGGAGTCAGAGCCATGATGGCATTTAAAATGGTTGTTTTACCAACACCATTAATTCCGATCAGGCATGTAATTTCCCCTTTTTCAGCGGTAAATGAGATATCCTGCAACACTGTTTTTCTACCGAATTTTTTTCGCAAATGCTTCACTTCAATCATGATTTGCCTTCCCCCGCTTCATCGTAATGTGTCTTTACCAAATCCATCACTTCTTCCAAGGACAAATTAATCGATCGCATGGATGCAACAAATGTACCCACTGCGTCTGTCACCAATTCCTTTTTAACAGCGGCGAGAACAGACTCATCCTTGGTAATCTTGCTGGGGGAATTTCCTTCTGTATAAATCAATTTTTGTTCCTCCATTTCCTTATATGCTCGTTGCGCCGTGTTCGGATTGATCCGCAGATTTCCCGCAAGTTCTCTGCGCGAGGGAATTTCCTGGCCGGGTTCAAGCATACCCTTTGCTATTTGTTCCTTGAAATGCTGTACGACCTGCAAATAAACCGGGTCGCGGTTATTAAAGTTGATTTTCATCTTCACAACTCCTATGTCCGGCTGTCTGTTTCTGTTCGCTGACGTTCTTGTGTATTAAGTACTTCATACACTCTAGGCAAAAATTAATAGCACAAAGCCGTTTGCTTGTATTAATCGCCTCATACACTATATGTTGTATTATACGGTTAATACACTGAAAGTCAACTGGAAATCGAAAATTTTTCGGGGACAGGGGGACAGGTTCCTTGTCTCAGACCCCAATCAGGGACAAACTGGAACACTTTGGAGTTGTGGTTACTCGTCCCATCAAAACCCCAAGTCTTATCAAATGCGATATCCGCTACAAGGTGCATTTTTTGCAGGACTGGTCACTCTCTGTGGTAAAATATATGATGAGACGATTACTGCTTGGAGGTTGGCCCTGTGAAACTTGTTTCATGGAATGTTAATGGCTTAAGGGCCTGCGTACGAAAAGGTTTTTTGGACTTCTTCCAATCCGTTGACGCGGATATTTTTTGCGTCCAGGAAACCAAGCTGCAAAAAGGGCAGCTTACACTGGAATTGGACGGGTATTATCAATATTGGAATGATGCCCAGCGCAAAGGCTATTCCGGTACAGCGGTATTCACGAAAGAAAAACCGCTTCATGTCACATATGGACTGGAACCGGGCGTACAGGATCCTGAAGGCCGCATTATTACACTGGAATATGAAAATTTTTATTTGCTGAATGTCTATACGCCAAATTCCCAGCGCGACTTGGCCAGGCTGCCGTTTCGCTTGGAATGGGAAGATAGGCTGTTCACATATATGAAAAAATTGGACGAGCAAAAGCCAATTATTTACTGCGGAGATTTAAACGTCGCTCATCAGGAAATCGATTTGCGCAATTACAAAACGAATGTTGGCAACTCGGGATTTACAACCGAAGAACGCAGCAAAATGTCCCGGCTGCTTGATGCGGGATTTACCGATACACTGCGCTACTTTCACCCGGACACAGAAGGTATCTACACTTGGTGGTCTTACATGAAAACAGTCAGGGAGCGAAATATTGGCTGGCGTATCGACTATTTCATTGTATCCAATCGGCTTCGAGAAAAGCTCGAAAGCTCAACTGCATTATGCGATATTATGGGCAGCGACCATTGCCCGATTATGATGGAGATTAAAATAAACTCCGGAAAGGATGGAAATAATGGACAATAACGTTAAATTAACCGCGCTAA
The DNA here is from genome assembly GCF_030732005.1 of Tigheibacillus jepli. Taxonomy (GTDB): domain Bacteria; phylum Bacillota; class Bacilli; order Bacillales; family Amphibacillaceae; genus Tigheibacillus; species Tigheibacillus jepli. Next base: position 22,557 of record NZ_JAROCA010000025.1, read on the forward strand.
CAACAAAAGGCGGCTGTGGCTGCAAAATCGGACCTGCAGATTTATCGCAAGTGCTACGGGCACTGCCGGAAAGGGAGCAAAATCCAAATGTGCTCGTCGGTTTGGACACAAGTGATGATGCCGGGGTATACCGCTTATCAGACGATTTGGCCATCGTTCAGACGCTTGACTTTTTCACACCGATTGTCGATGATCCATACGATTTTGGTCAAGTTGCAGCAACAAATGCTATCAGCGATGTCTACGCGATGGGAGGAACACCGATCACTGCCCTTAATATCGTTGCCTTTCCAATATTCTCCCTTGATAAAAGCATTCTAAGCGAAATTTTGCGCGGTGCCGGTGATAAGCTGAAGGAAGCCGGTGTTGCATTGGTTGGCGGACATTCCATTGATGATAAAGAACCAAAATTCGGTTTGTCGGTAACTGGCACCATTCATCCCGACAAAGTTCTTACCAACGCCGGGGCAAAACCAGGAGACAAACTGATTTTGACCAAACCAATCGGAGTCGGCATTATGACAACTTCCATTAAACGGGATTTGCTTTCAGATGACGAAAGAAAACTGGTAACAAGCGTGATGACCACGTTAAATAAAACAACCGCAGAAGTAATGGCAGACTATCCGGTTCATGCTACAACTGACGTAACTGGATTCGGACTTTTGGGTCATACCTCAGAAATGGCAGCAGCCAGTCAAGCGGGCATTGTTATCCATGCAGATGACGTCCCTGTGTTGCCAAGGGTGAGGGAATTGGCTGAAGCCGGCGCAGTACCAGGTGGAACGAAAAACAACTTTGATCACGTTGAAAGTGTTGTGTCATTTCCCAACAGCATGGACCAAATTGATAAATGGATTTTATGTGATGCGGTTACATCCGGCGGTTTGCTGATTTCCGTTGATGGCGATCAAGCAGAAGCATTGCAGCAAGCATTGGTGAGAAAAGATGTCCAAGCAAAGATCATTGGTGAAGTAACTGCTGAAAATAAAGGACAAATCATCGTGAAGTAATGAACGTTTACTAAAGAAGGTGAAAGCATGTTTCAAGATATTCAACTGGAGGACTTGCTGAAAGCACGTCAAGAAGGACAAACAATTGTTGATGTGCGCTCGCCTAGCGAGTTTGCGGAGGCAACTATTCCCGGCAGCATCAATATCCCTGTATTCAACGATGAAGAACGGGCAGAGGTCGGAACATTGTATAAACAAGTTGGCCAGGAGGCTGCCAAGGAGAGAGGGCTGGAGATTTTTTCTCAGAAGCTGCCAGCATTCATTGCAGCATTCAAAAAACTTCCTGGCCCCATGACTGTATTTTGCTGGCGTGGTGGAATGCGCAGCAAAACGGCAGCAACCGTGCTTGATTTGATGGGAATTCACGCTACACGGCTTTATGGCGGCATCCGAGCATACAGACATTGGGTCGTTGAACAATTGGAAAAGATAACATTCAAGCCTGGTTTACTTGTGTTAAACGGCTATACCGGGGCAGGAAAAACACTGTTGTTAGAGAGGTTGGCAAAGGCTGGCTACCCCGTCATCGATTTGGAAAAAATGGCCGGGCACCGCGGATCGATTTTTGGACAAATTGGACTGGAGCCAAGCAAACAGAAAAAATTTGAATCGCTGTTGTTGGAGCAGCTGCTGATCTATCAGGATGCTCCATTTGTTTTTATGGAAGGAGAAAGCAAGCGCATTGGCAAAGTCACCATGCCTGATTTTCTATACAACAAGAAAGAAAATGGACAGCAAATTTTTATCGATATCCCGATTGGCGAGCGAATTAAAAACATCCTGGACGATTACCAGCCTTGGGATAACCCGGAATTATTTATGGAGGCTTTTGATCGGATTAAAAAGCGAATTCATGTACCTGTAGCCAAGCAAATTGAAGACGATTTGATTAATGAAAGGTATGAATCCGCCACCCGCCTGCTGCTTATTTACTACTACGATCCGCGCTATGAGTATGGCATGAAGCAATATAACGAGAAACAAAAACATGTTATTCATGCGGATAATAATGAGGATGCTTTCCAAAAGCTGCTTGCATTTGTACAGGAGCTATCTCCGCAATTAATTGAAATGACGAAGCAATAGCGTATGCAATAGCTTTGTTAGATGTGGGTAGTGATGTTTCATTCACGGGATGCTGTGTATGCTACAGCTGATAGCCCTGGGTTTAAAGGGGAGACTAAAAACGCGGGCGGCGGGAGTTATCATAGCCGAAACTTGCACACTTTTGTCAGGGCGGGGCAACATCCCTGAACACCTTTCAAGCTCATATCGTTTAGCTTGGAGGGCGTATCCCCAATTATGGGAGTACCCGCAATTGTTTTTAGACTACTTCCAAGGGGGATTCAGATCCAAATTTAATCGGCTGACAATTTGGGGTATTTCGTCCAAATCATTGATAATAAAATCGGCATTTACATTTTCCGCCCATTGGTGGTCCTTTTTCCAAATAGTACGCATTCCGACACTTCGGGCAGCATTTATATCTTTTTCAGGATGGCCTCCTACAAAAACACTATCCTTAGCAGATACATCAAGTTTTTCTAGTGCTGCTTTAAAAATCCTAGCATCGGGTTTTTTTACACCTTCCCACTCGGATATAAGAATGGTATCGGTATATTTATCAATTCCCAATGCCTTTATATTGTCCATTTGAAATTTTCCTTTTCCATTCGTTATGATCACTATCAAGACGCCATTTCCCTTCATTTTTCCAACACGCTAACAAGATTTGGGAAAGGCACACAATGCTCTTTAAAGTACATGAGGAATCCTGAAGTAAATCTTCCCGTGTAATCCCGTCAATGCCATATTCATCAATTAACTGTTGATATACCCTGTCTTTTCAAACATATCCACGATTATCAAGTTGAATAAACCTTTTGATGTATTTTTCTTTGGGAATATGGCGCAACCATTTATTCACTCGCTCATACTGTTTTTCGATAAAGATTTTCAATGACGCATCTCGATTTAATGACGTACCGTCTAAATCAAATATAACCGCCTTAATAATGATAAATTCCCCCTCTGAAATTCCCACGAAGTTACACATGATTGTAAAAAGTAACCAGTTTATTCCAAATACCTATTGAAATAAGTCATTCCATTAAACGTCTGATTTTCCATAAAAAATACCCTTTGGACACATGATATCCAAAGGGGTAAAACGATGCAATATCTTTTCAAAATAATTCTACTTTTAAACAATACAACTTCATTTTACAGTCTCACTTTTGTCCCTTCATTACACGCGAGTTGCCTTTTCTTTTTGCAAATAATCGACAATGCCAAGGGCACAGATTTGCATATCCAAATTGATAACTGTATAAATTTCGTGATCATCCGGTATTCCCTGATTGCGCAAATATTCCTGCACACGGGACAGCATCCGATCTGCCAGTTCTGCATACCCTTTTCCTTCAACATAAGCAGCACTGCCTTCCGCGACGAATACATCCAGCCATTTGTCAACTTGTTCCAATGCAAAATCGACGTCCTCTGTCATGCTAAAGTGGCCAAAATAAATTCGGTCAGGGTTCATTTTTTTGATCCGCTTGATGGAATGATGCATGGCATCTGGGTCAAAATGGTTTGGCGAAGTGGTTGGCAAATAAAAATCCACTCCGGCATCAATCAATTTTTCATAGCGGATACCCACCGTGTCGCCGGTAAACACCCCATTGCTCACCGGGTCATAAATACTGAAATGATGCTTTGCATGCCCTGGCGTATCCATAAATTGCAAGGTGCAATCTGTTCCAATTTTTAATGTATCCCCTTCGCCTTTAACAAGCAAACGTTCCTTGGGGATTGGAACGATTGGATCAAATAATTCCTCAAAGCTGTCCCCGTATACTCCTCTTGCTCCGGCTGCCAATTTTCTTGGATCGGCAAGGTGCCTCTCACCACGGGGGTGGACAACCACTTGTGCATTTGGACAATCACCCAAAAGCAATCCAGCGCCACCTGCATGATCCAGGTGAACATGTGTCACAATAATGTATTTCACATCTTCTAAAGAGAATCCCAATGCGTTTAACCCCGCCTTTAGGTACTTCACAGATGGACTTGGTCCGGTTTCGACTAGCGTTAAATCATCGTCATCAATGACATATGTCCCCGTGCGCTGTCCCACACCCAAATCAAACCCGTCGATCAATGATATTCTTTCATCCAGCGTTATTGGCTTCCTTTCCACTGTTTTCATCCCCCAAACTTTTCTTTCCTTCATCCTATCATAACAATTTAGCGGCTGCCAGCTTACGCGCGCTGTCAGCAAGAACTGTCTTCCAAAATGAAGGCTACAATTACATCAAGCAACTCTGGGGCAAGCTGTAGTTCCGACCCAACAATCTGACCCGATTGTTGCATAGTCATAATCCATCTTGCCAATACAATTGTAACAAATCTTTTATACATTACCGGATTTTGTTCTAATGTTCAATCTTTATCAAATTTTATTTTAACGCTTCATCATAAACCATATCAACCACGTTTTCCCCATTTGCATTCTCCTTTGGTTACATGTACGAACCAACATAAAAACAGATTCACCACTCTTGGCTGTCCGCCAGCAATAACTGCATAATTTCCCCGCGATGCGCGCAAAATAAGGATTGTACGTTTCAATCATGAAATGGGAGGATGCTTTTTTTATGATGCAAAATCAGAATCAAAACCAAAACCAGCAACAATTTATGCCTTCAGAACAGGTGCAATCTCAATTCAACCATGGTGGGCATGAATTGTTTGACGCCCATGAAGCAATTTCCGGTATTGTCGGCGGTTTGGAGCAATGTTTGCTATATGAGCAACACATTCAAGACCCCGAGTTGAAATCAATCGCACAACGGCAGCGAACATTCATTTCCCAAATGTACAACACAATGGTTGATACACTAAAAACAGGAAAAGATCCTGCCGTAAAAACACAGTCATACCAAATGGCTGAAGACAATACAACGGTATACGGCATGCAGCCAACCCAGCCAAAAGCACCGGCACAATCGGTCAACGAACTGAATGACCAGTGCATTTCTAGTTTTATGATGGGGAATCTGAAATCAAGCGCTACAGCGTTTTGTACGGCTGCGCTTGAGACGACCAACCCGGTACTTCGCAGGGTATTTCAAGACAGCATTCCAAACTTGATTGAAATGGCATATGAAATTTTCCAGTACCAGAATAAACATCAGTATTACCAAGTGCCACAGCTGAAGCAAGAGGATATGCAAAACTACATCAACAGTTTTGCACCAATCCAGGGTGGCATGAATGGCGGCACAATGACGCATTAAAAGTGCAGCCGAAAAACCGCTTCTTCGATAGAAGCGGTTTTTTTCGTTCCTTCATTAATCCAACAGCCGGTTATTCTCATCGACTTCCATTAAACGAACCTGCCTTTGTCCTCCATTGGGGGCGACTTTTCCGCTACCATGGCATACACTACACTTGTATTGCCATCCTTCATCATCTGAAAGCATACCGCTACCACGGCATGCCTTGCAATCCTCTTCTCTCAAACCAAACACCACCTTTTTTTAAAGCACTTATTGACGGGATTTCACCCAATTTATAATTCCGCCTTTTAACATAATTTCTTTTTGTCGTTCGGATAATGCATGCGCTACCGTAATGTGATGCTTGCTTCCTTTTACCTGCAGTTCAAATTGATTTCCCTGCATAATTTTATCCCTTAAACCGGATACTTGCAGGATAGCGCCTTGTTCAATCAAATCATAATCTGCTTCATTGACAAACGTCACAGGTAGCACCCCGAAGTTAACCAGGTTTTGCCAATGAATTCTGGCAAAATCTTTTACTAATGCAAGACGCAACCCAAGGTATCTTGGTGCTAATGCAGCGTGTTCCCTGCTTGACCCCTGTCCATAGTTGAATCCTGCAACAATTGCATGTCCGCCTTTATTTACAACCTGTTGTGCACGATCGTAATACGTGTCGTCAACAATTTCAAAACTGAACTTGCTGATCTCCGGCAAATTGCTTCGATATGGCAATACCCTTGCACCACCGGCTAAAATTTCATCTGTAGAAATGTTGTCCCCCATTTTCAAAAGGACAGGAACCTCCAGTTCATCCGGCATTTCATCCATTTTGGGGATGGAAGCAATATTTGGCCCCTTTTCCAGTGTCACATGTTTTGCTTCTTCATAAGGAAGCGGTTTTTCCAGAAGGTTCTCATCTACTGTCGGATGCTTCGGTTCACGTACTTTCGGATAGGACATTTCCAGTGTGGATGGATCGGTAATTTCCCCTTTTAGTGCAGACGCTGCTGCTGTTTCCGGACTGCATAAGAAAACACTGTCCTCTTTAGTTCCTGATCTTCCAGGAAAATTTCGTGGTGTTGTCCGCAAACTGTTTCTGCCCGTCGCCGGCGCTTGGCCCATTCCGATACAGCCATTACATCCGGCCTGATGGAGTCTCGCTCCGGATTGAACAAGACTGGCAATATGCATTTCTTTGACCAAATCTGTCAACAGCTGACGGGATGTCGGGTTAATATCGAGTGAGACCCCTGGTGCAATATGTTTATCCTTGACAATTTCCGCCGCAACAGCAAAATCGCGGTATCCCGGATTCGCCGAAGAACCAATGTACGATTGATAAATCGGTGTACCCGCAAGGTCTTTCACAGGAACGACATTGCCTGGACTGGATGGTTTCGCAATTAATGGAACCAATTCAGATAAATTCAGTTCTTCATCGATATCATATGTCGCCCCATCATCAGCTTTCAGCTCCGTCCAATCATCTTCCCTGCCCTGTGATTTCAAAAAACGTTTGATTTCGTTGTCGGAAGGAAAAACGGTTCCGGTTGCCCCGAGTTCCGCGCCCATATTGGCAATGACATGCCGGTCCATTGCGCTTAGTTTTTCAACCCCTGGTCCGTAATATTCAATTATTTTTCCGACACCGCCTTTTACATCATGGCGACGTAGCATTTCCAAAATAACGTCTTTCGCACTTACCCAATCCGGGAGCTCACCAGTCAGTTTCACACCCCAGATTTTTGGCATTTTCACGTAAAATGGTTCTCCTGCGATTGCCATTGCGACATCGATTCCGCCTGCCCCCATCGCAAGCATGCCCATACAACCATTTGCACATGTGTGGCTGTCTGATCCGAGAAGCGTTTTTCCGGGCTTTGCCAAGCGCTGCATGTGAACAGGATGACTGACCCCATTTCCGGGTCTGCTAAAATATAGCCCAAACCGTCTAGTAGCACTTTCTAGAAATAAGTGGTCATCCGGATTTTTGTAATCCTCCTGAATCAGGTTGTGGTCTACGTACTGGGCTGATACTTCAGTTTTTGCCCTTTCCAATTCCATCGCTTCCAATTCGAGCATCACCAAAGTCCCCGTTGCATCCTGCGTCAATGTTTGGTCGATTTTTAAACCGATCTCCTCGCCGGGAACCATTTCGCCGGATACAAGATGATCTTTAATCAGTTTCTGGGCAGCATTTAAAGCCATTTATTATCCTCCTTTATATTGATGACTAATTTATATTGTCGAAACAACACCGTTATATTTTTGATATACCTTATTAATATATGAAATAAACCGGTAATTATTATGTTGTTGACTTGAAATTGCAAATCGGCACTTGCCAATTTTTGAAAAACACAGCAAGTTTTCCATAAAAACACATACGATAAAAGTATGGAAACAAAGGCTTAAGCACGATTACAGGCTAAAAGCGCGACGTTCTGGGACTGCAATTATTTGCCCCACCGAAAAGCACTGGGGTTGCGATTACTCGCCCCATCGAAAACCATTTGCTAGTTGCTGGGCGCTGGAGCCGATGTGGCTGACATAGGAAATGACATGAACACAGCTTTCTTTATCCAAAAAAAACAGCCTTCAACAGAAGACTGCTTATCACTAAAGGTTTTGACCATAGTATTTATCCAATGAGAATCCGCGGCCGAGAATTTCCGATGCATTCAGGAAAATGACAAAGGAGGCTGGACATTCCTGCTGCAGCAATTGTTTTAACTGGATAGCTTCCCTTTGATCGGCAACACAAAGAATCATTGTCTTGTCGCGGTTGGAATAACCTCCAACAGTACGTACCTTGGTCAGCCCACGGTCGATGCCATTTTTGATCAAATCTTGAATTTTTTCTTCTTGATCGGTAATAATCATGATTAGCTTATTCGAGGATGTGCGCAATTGCACCATATCGATTGTTTTTCCTGTAATAAAAATCGCCATCAACGCAAAAAGCGTTGTTTCGAAATCAAAAACAATGAAAGAACCGATGACAACCAGGCCGTCTACAAGCAGCTGTGAATAACCGCTTGAAATACCGGTAAATTTTTTCACGATCTGTGCAATCGCAGCGGTTCCGCCTGTGGAGCCACCTCCAATGTAGACAATGCCAAGACCCGCTCCAAGTATGACGCCGCCATAGATGGCACCCAATAGCGGGTTTGTCACTTGAATTCCGATATCGCTGCTTATCCATATAACAAAAGGAACCCAAAATGTTCCAAGTAGGGTTTTTCCGCTAAAATCTTTGCCCAATGTAAGCCAGCCGATAATAAATATCGGTATATTCATGATAAATTGCGTCAATGCTGGGCTAAGCTGATACATTTCAAATAAAATGGTGCTGACACCGGACAACCCGCCTGCAGCCAGCTTGGAGGGCAGCAGAAAAATATTGTAGGATAGCGCTACAATCGTTGCGCCAATCATGACAAGAAAATAGTGGAAAATTGTTTCCCAGCGTGCACTGTGTTTTTGCATGATTAAACCTTCTTTCTCTCTCGTTACACTTTTTCTGTCATTGTCACCAATTTGTTGTTTTATCATTGGCGAAAATGGCAATACAATAAATTGGGAAATAAGGGCAAGTTGTGCGTTGACCAAATTCATATTACCATACGACAGCTTTTCTCCCAAGCACCGGCTGATGAAGGAAAATCGCGTGTATTCGTTTCGCAACGTGCTAACTGAATGCTTTGGGGATGTGGTTATTCGCCCGGTTCCCAAGCAGCTTTCCCATCATAACAGTTGTCGTTTCGGGAAAAAAGTCCCAGACTTTCCCAACGTGTACAGTCTTAAATGCACTTGCAAAATATATCAATTGTGATAAAATAACATCTTGATGATTTAATAGCCTAGGAGCCTAAACATCGTCATAAACTTTCAAGTTAAAATAAAATTGAGGTGAAACAAAGTGAAGAAAGTATTATCAACAAAGATGGGTTTCTTCTTTGTTGCTGCCGCTTTACTTTGGATAAAATCGTATATTATTTATCAAGCAGAATTCAACTTGGATATTCAAAATGGTGTGCAGCAGTTCCTGTTGTTCTTTAATCCAATCAGTTCGGCTCTTGTCTTCCTCGGACTGGCTTTATTTGCCAAAGGAAGAAGGGTCGCCATTTACACGATTATCATCGATTTTCTGATGAGTTTTTTCCTATATGCCAATGTGGTTTATTACCGTTTCAACACGGACTACATTACATTGCCGACATTGACACAAACTAGCAATTTCGGTAGCCTGGGCGGAAGTATTGCAAGTCTTGTAGAATGGCATGATCTTTTCTACAGTCTGGATATTATTTTGCTGATTGCCCTTCTTATCTGGACGAGAAAAGATTGGGCACCAAAACGGATGCAATTCCGCAAACCTTTGCTTGTCATTATGGCAGGTGTGATTGCATTCTCGGTTAACCTGGGGATGGCGGAAGCAGACCGTCCACAATTGCTTAAAAGGACTTTTGACCGCAACTATATCGTAAAATATCTTGGCGCATACAACTTTGCAATTTATGATGCCATTCAAAATGTCAAATCATCCTCACAGCGTGTGTTCGCTGACAGCAGTGACATTACCGAGGTTGAAAACTATACGAAAAATAAATACGCCGAACCAGATCCAAAGCTTTTCGGTGTTGCAAAAGGCAAGAATATCATCAAAATCCATTTGGAGTCTTTCCAATCGTTTTTGATCGATTTCAAATTGCATGGTGAAGAAGTTACACCATTCCTAAACTCATTGGTACATGACAAGAGCAAGAATTTCACGTACTTTGATAACTTCTTCCATCAAACCGAACAAGGTAAAACAGCCGATGCCGAATTAATCATGGATAACTCGCTGTATGGTTTGCCACAAGGATCTGCCTTTGTTACAAAAGGCAAAAACACCTATCAGGCATTACCTGCAGTCTTGCATGAAAGGGATGGCTACACATCTGCCGTATTACATGGTGACTACAAATCATTCTGGAACCGTGATGAAATTTATAAACAATTTGGTGTCGATCATTTCTTTGATGCCAGCTACTATGATATGAATGATGAAGATACAATCAACTATGGTCTGAAGGATAAACCGTTCTTCAAAGAATCCATACCAATGCTTGAATCATTGAAGCAGCCATTTTATGCACATTTGATTACGTTGACGAACCACCATCCTTACTTGATTAATGACGAGGATGCAAGCATTGCGCCTGCTGATACCGGTGATCCGTCGGTAGACAGATATTTCCAGACAGCACGTTATCTGGATGAATCCTTGAAACAATTCTTTGATGATCTGAAGAAGGCGGGCCTTTACGATGATTCCGTGATTTTGCTTTACGGAGACCACTACGGTATCTCTGATAACCATAATAAAGCAATGTCACAGTTGCTTGGTGAAGAAATTACACCATGGAAAGAAGCGCAATTGCAACGTGTACCATTCATGATTAAGGTTCCGGGTGTCAAAAGCAAAGGAATCAACCATGAATATTCCGGCGAAATGGATGTTATGCCAACGTTATTGCACTTGACAGGCATTAAAGCACAGGATTACATCCAATTTGGTACAGATTTATTCTCCAAGGATCATAAAGAGTTTGTTCCATTCCGTAACGGCGATGTCATTACGCCGAAGTACAGCATTCTTTCCGGACGCTATTACGACAACAAGACCGGCGAAGAAACGGAACCTACAAAAGAAATGCAAGACATGCATAAAACGGTGGAACACGAACTTAGCCTTTCAGATAAATTAATGTATGGCGACCTACTTCGTTTTTACAAGCCAACTGAAAACTGGAAGCCTGTCGATGCAAGCAAATTTATATACGGCAAGGAAGAAAACGAAACCCATCATACCGATGAGCCCGACTTTGGCAACAACAATGACAATCAGGCTCCTGATGGTAAAGAATAATTATTTTGGTAAACAGCCCGTCTGGAATTAATTTTCCCGCCGGGCTGTTTTTTAATTTTGTCTGTGCATCATTTGTTATGGTTGCTACATACTAACAGCGAAGGCATGCATATGTCTTGTAGGCTTTGAAATTTTAAATGAGGTGAGCAGATGGGAAGAGATGAGCATCGTAATCCAAGGGGCAGAAACCGCTTGGCGCAAACACCAAAAAATTTAAAGTCCGATGGCATTGATGTGGAGTTTTCTGAGGCGGTTGCCGATGAAGAGGACAAGCAGGCACAAGAGAGAGCAAACAGAGCTGACATGCGCGTTAAAAATCAGGATCATTAATTGATCATGAGAAGCTGCCTGATGGTGGGCAGCTTTCTTTTTATCATATGAAAGCCTAATAGCAACTGGGAGTTTCCTTTCTCCCACGGAATTAAAAATGGGACCAATTAAAATACAATGTAAGGGACTGTGATTGCGTTTTCCGCCCAGGGGTATTGTTGCAATGCTTTTGTAACCGTCATCGTGCAAATCGGAAGCAGTTAGGAAGCTGTTCCTCCTCTTGACTATCCACCGTTTGAAGGCGGAGAGCATGATAAGAATTGCATATCAGACAACAAGTACGTACAATAAGGGTGTATGCTTTTTAAAAGTTGGGCAAGCCTATTCAAAATCACACAAGCGCCCTTACAGGCTAAAAGCGCGACGTCCTGGGGCTGCGATTACTCGCCCCACCGAAAACCCCTGGGGCTGCGATTACTCGCCCCATCAAAACATCTGCTAGTTGCTGGGCGCTGAAGCCAGACGTGGCTGTCATTGCAAATAACATGAATACAGCTTGATTTTATACTTTTAGGCAACAAAAAAGCCCCCTCATTTAGCGAGGGAGCTGTCAAATCACATCTTCGGAATGCGGATATTACTGACCATCAGCACGGATAAAATCGTGGTCAAAATAGCGTAAAAAAGAATTGGCAAATGGGCAGCAAGTAATGTACTAAGCACCATTACAATACCGGCAGCAGTTATTGGTATCCCGTAAAAGGAACCATCGAATTCTTTTACATTATACCTGGCCAGACGAATTGCGCCACATAAAATATAAAGCACGATCAACGTCAATCCGATGGTTGGAAGCTGACTAAGACTGGCTTCAAAAACAAGCAGTCCGGGAGCAATACCAAAGGAAACCAAATCGCATAATGAGTCCAGTTCTTTACCAAAGTCGGATTCAATATTATATTTACGTGCCACCATGCCATCAAATCTATCAAAAAATGCCGCCAAAAAGATGAATAATAGACTTAAATGCGCAGCACCTTTTACAATGGAAACAATGGCCAATATCCCTAATCCAAGATTCATCAATGTGATGATGTTCGCCATTTGTGCTTTTATTTTCGTATAATCCAAGTTCTTAATAAGAAACATAAATTATTCCTCCCACAGAAAAATTATACATCTGAATGATTTCCAAGCCAAGAGCTTGCAAAAGGTAAACATAAAGGAAATGATTGCTATCATGAAAAAAACATTACTAAAATATTTTGTTGAATTGACCGGAAACCCAATTAGTTCAAAATTGCTTAAGGCGATTTCCCAGTCGAGAATCAGTCGGCCATTAATCAAACCATTTGCCAAGGTGTACCATATTAATTTACAGGAAATGGAATACCCGGTCGACCATTACCACTCATTAAATGATTTTTTTACTCGCCGCCTGAAGCAGGCATCGCGAAGCATTAATGTGGCTAAAAACACGCTTGTTTCCCCTGTCGATGGTGTAATGAGCGATTCTGGCCCATTAAAGGAAAACCGAACATTCCATATTAAAAATCACACGTATACGCTTGATGCGATTCTAGGAAGTTCGGAAAAAGCGCGTTTCTATCAAAATGGCTATTTTTATATATTTTATCTGTCCCCAAGCCATTATCACCACATTCATTACCCGATTGACGGAACTGTTATTTCACGCTATGCACTTGGGGGAAAGTCCTATCCGGTCAACAGTCTTGGACTGCGCTTTGGAGACCAGCCATTTGCCACCAATTACCGGATTATTTCCGAACTTGAAACAGGATTTGGAAAAATGGCCATGGTCAAGGTCGGTGCATTAAACATCAACAGCATCAATTTGCTGCATGCCGCCTCTCAATTTAAAAAAGGAGAGGAACTCGGCTACTTTTCATTCGGCTCCACTGTCATGCTATTCCTGGAAAAAAATGATGCCTTTGATTCCTTATGTAAACCCGGCACCGAAATAATGACAGGACAGCCTGTGGGAAAATGGGAACAATCATAATTCACGTGTTGTTCCACCTTTCCTTCTACAGTAAAGCAAATAAATCATAATAGCAATAACGATTACGGTAATTAGGAAAAACAGCATATGATGCAAATATTTTTGGGTAAAGCCATAAATAATTTCCCAATTGCTGCCAAGACGGTTGCCCAGCGTTACAAAAAACAATACCCATACAACCGAGCCACTATATGCAAAAAGTGCAAACAGGCGATACTTATAACCGGTGATTCCCGCCAGATATGCAGCCACATGTCTGACCCCAGGGATGAAATAACAAACAAACAACATGTATGCGCCAAATTTATGAAAAAGTTTTTTTGTCCGTTCCACCGTTTTTTCTTTTATAAACAACTTGGCACCATATTTGCGGATAAAAGGTTCACCAAGCTTGATACCAATTAGATAGCTGATACTAATGCCGGCAATAGAGCCGCAAACACCTGAAAATACCGTCATAAAAAAATTCAACTTGCCAATCGATGTAACATAGCCGAGATAGGTCATCAATACCTCATCCGGGATCGGCAAACCGATAATACCCAGCGTCAGTAGAAAAAAGATTGACACATATCCATATTGGCTGATCAAATCATACCACATTTCCATTGTAAAAAGCCCGCTTTCCTAGCATACTGCATAAATAAAAGGCATCAAGTTAAAAGCTATATTTTCATTGATGCCTAAATCCCCTTTATCCCCCAGTATACTACAAAAAAACTTATACAACGGAAAAATCCATAGTTTTTTCAAATAGATTTATAAAATATTTTCATTCAGCGGTCCTTCTTGTTATATATATACGAAAAGTTTTACTTTTTGTTTCATATTCGAATGTATTTGAGAAATTCCATGTATGTGGAAGGAAAAAGTTGCAAAATCACCTGGATACATTATTTACGACAATGGGCAAGATGCTGATTCAAATTTTTATTGGCTTTGGAATAACTACCAAGTAAGGGGGATAATTGATTGCTCCGTTCTATCTCCCATTGTGTGGATGAACTACCGAATGAACGGGATTTTGCTTCGTTCCGTCGCTCATAACGTCGATGAACTACCGAATGAACGAAAATTTGCTTCGTTCCGTTGCTCATAACACCGATGAACTACCGAATGAACGAAAATTTGCCTCGTTCCGTTGCTCATAACACCGATGAACTACCGAATGAACGAAAATTTGCTTCGTTTTGTCGTTCATAACGCCGTTGAGCTACCAAATGAAGGGAAAATGGAATCTTTCTGTCGTTCAGCAAGGGCATTAACTACCGATAGAAGAAAATGAAGGGGAGAAAATTTTTCTAGGATATTTTGGACATGATGATATATAAAAAATGCCTGCATACATTTCCATATGCCTGAACTGCCCGGTTTATTCGGATAAACACGTTTTAATCGTACATACTAAGCATGGAGGTGCAAAAGATGCCACAAAAATATGCATGCCCAAATTGTAAATCGCGTTCACGTTTTAATATTATCGAACAAGTCGCAAAACCGGTAAAGCTGGATGCACAAACCGGTGAAGTCATTGATGATTTTTCTACCCACGACCCTGAGCCCTACCACATCACATACAAAGGACCAAAATATCGTATTCAGTGCGGTACTTGCGGTCTGGTCGAGAATGAACAAACATTTATATCGACTGCCTTGCTATAAGTACATTTTGTTTGAAATTGATTGTACTTAAAAATCCGTTTTTACCACATCATTTCCATTGCCAAGTGTTATCGCTTGGCAATCTCTGATTGGGCTGAAGAATCAATACAAGACCACCTTGAAGATGATTGCAACCATCCCCTTTTGCATAAATAAATCGCTTACAATATAATAGAATTATGACGTGAACGTTTAGGGGTGATGGAATGAAAGGAATCGAGGAAGGAACATTACTTTGGAGTCCAAGCAACAGCTGGAAGGAAAATGCAAATATTACAACATACATGAAATGGTTAAAACAACATCAATCGCTTGATTTCCATGACTATGCCTCCCTTTGGAAATGGTCTGTGAATCATGTAGAAAGTTTTTGGGAGTCCATTTGGAAATATTTCGATATTCAATCTGTTTCAACGTATGATGAAGTGCTGACAACTCATCAGATGCCTGGCGCAAAATGGTTTACGAATAGCAAGATCAATTACACCGAACATGTTTTTCGTAATTATGAACGAGACAAAACGGCCATTATCCATCAATCGGAGGATAGAAAACTGACAACCGTGACTTGGAGCGAGCTGTACAACGATACAGTAGCCGTTCAACAAAAGCTGCTGGAACTGGGTGTACAAAAGGGGGATCGCGTTGTTGCCTATGCACCCAATATCTATGAATCTACCGTTTGCTTCCTGGCAACCGCAAGTCTTGGAGCAATTTGGTCCAGTGCGTCACCTGATTTTGGTACACAAAGCGTAATTGACCGTTTTAAACAAATCGAGCCAAAGGTAATGATAACGGTCGACGGATACCGGTACAATGGCAAAGTTTTTGACCGTACGGATGTTATCGAAAATATCCAATCCGAATTGCCGACACTGCAGGCCACCATTACGATACCTTATTTGAATGGAAATGCTGATTTTTCGAATTTGAAAAATCCGGTTTCCTGGTTTGAGGCGATTGCAGATAAAAAGGATGAAAGACTCACTTATGAGCATGTGGAATTTAATGAGCCGTTATGGATATTGTTTTCTTCAGGTACTACCGGCAAACCAAAACCAATCGTACAAAGTCAGGGTGGCATCCTGCTTGAGCATCTGAAGGCTTTAACATTTCATGTCGACCTTGATCAAGATGATCGTTTTTTCTGGTATACCACAACAGGATGGATGATGTGGAATTTTCTCGTTGGTGGTTTGCTGACAGGCAGTACAATTATTCTATATGATGGAAGCCCTGCCTATAAGGATAAAAATATGCTGTGGCGTCTTGCAGAAGAAACAAAAATGACCGTCCTTGGAACAAGTGCAAGTTATATCACTTCCTGTATGAAGGATAACCTGGAGCCCGGTCAAAACTTTGACCTAAGCAATTTAAAATGCATCGCTTCAACCGGCTCTCCACTTCCGCCCGAGGGCTTCCAATGGTGCTATGACCACGTGAAAAATGATCTTTGGATTGCTTCGGTAAGCGGCGGCACCGATGTCTGTACTGCCTTTATCTTGGGTATGCCGACGTTGCCAGTCTACGCAGGTGAATTGCAATGCCGCGGACTTGGGGCAAAAATTGAGAGCTTCACAGAAGCTGGAGAACCGGAAATCGAATCGGTAGGCGAACTGGTTCTGACGGAGCCTTTCCCTTCCATGCCGATTTATTTCTGGGGTGATACGGACGGCACACGACTGCGCGACAGCTATTTTGATATGTTTTCCGGTATATGGCGTCACGGCGATTATTTGAAAATAACTGACAGGCAGACATGCGTAATTTATGGCCGCTCCGATGCAACCATCAACCGCGGCGGGGTACGCATTGGCACGAGCGAAATTTACCGGGCAGTTGACCACATTCCGGAAGTTGCAGACAGTTTGATCGTCGATATACCGGATGGAAAGGGAAATTCCTTTGTTCCTCTTTTCGTTGTCATGAAAGACGGTCATACGTTAGACGAAGCAATTAAAAAGCAAATCAAACAGCAAATTCGCACGCAATGCTCACCAAGGCATGCACCGACGGATATTTATGCAGTGAATGGATTACCCAAAACGTTAAACGGCAAAAAACTTGAAATACCCGTGAAAAAAATATTGCAAGGCAAGCCACTTGATAAAGTAGTGAACACGGGATCCCTAAGCAATCCGGAAACATTGGATTACTTTGTGGAATTTGCAGAAAAAATGCAGACAGCAAATGCAAAATAATAACAATGGCCAAGCGCCCTTACAGGCTAAAAGCGCGACGTCCTGGGACTGTGATTACTCGTCATAACGCCTGTACTAGCACGTCCTGTGCGTCGTAGCAACGAACAAACTGGAGCACTTTAGGGCTGCCCCACCGAAAACCATTTGGGGCTACGGTTACTCGCCCCACCAAAAAGCTCTGGGACTGTGATTACTCGTCCCACCAAAAAGCTCTGGGACTGCGATTACTCGCCCCATCAAAACATCTGCTAGTTGCTGGGCGCTGAAGCCGGACGTGGCTGTCATAGCAAATGATATTAATACAGCCCAATTTTTACTTTCTTTACTTATATGAAAACCCCTGTAAATCCGAAAGCTGGATTTACAGGGGTTTTGTTTGATAGCCTCAAGTCACTCCCATCTTCTTATACGCGAATCTAAATCAAGCTGTCGTTTTATCAGTGACTTTTTGGCAATGCATTTGCTGTATTTGGGCATTGATTCGACTTATCAGTGACTCTTGGGATGCATTTTTGCGGCTTTTGGGCACTGAGAGACCTTATCAGTGACCTTTTGAATACGATTTTACACGCTTTGGGCACTGAGATGCCTTATCAGTGACCTTTTGTATCCAATTTTACACGCTTTGGGCACTGAGATGCCCTATCAGTGACTTTCCCGCTTGGTTTTACGTCCATCGGGCGCGAAGACCCCAGCCGAAGTTTTAGCCAGCACTGCTACACGCAATCTTCAACGGACAGCAATTTTCGCACATTTCACTTTCACAAAAACCGTTTTTTCAGCTCCGGTGTTGGTAGCATACAGCTTTGCTTCTTGCCAAACCATTGATAACGATGGTCCGCAATGAACCGATAGCACAAATTTCGAATCGGTTTCGGGATAATAATCAGCGCATACAGCAGTTTCCAAAAACCACGCAGCTGGCGACAGATTTTCAATGCGGCGGTCGATTGCGTGTAATAGTTTCCATCCTCAATCAGGACAACACTTTGCATATCATCCGGAATGCTGTATTGGCGTTTCAATTTTTCACCCGGTTCACTTTGTAAGGACGCAAAACGAAAACATCCCTTCGGATCGCGTTTTATGATAAATTGCACACTGAACTCGCAAAGGTTGCAAACGCCATCGAATAAGATTATCTTTGCCATCCGCAACTCCTCCCAGTAACTAAGACATCGCCTTCACTTTTTCCTGGGTTCCAAGACTGACAAACACATAAACAAAGAATGAAATAATCACCGGCAATACGATGGGGTGCATGCCAAACGGCTGCGTAATAAAGCGATCACCGATAATATACAGGACAATGCCGCAAATCATCGAACTAATAGCCCCGTATTTATTTCCTTTTTTCCAGTATAATCCCATAATAATTGGCCAAATGAATGCTGCCTCCAAACCTCCAAAAGCGAACAGATTCAACCAAATAATCAAATCAGGCGGGTTTAAGGACATAAGCAGAACGATGATTCCAAGTACTGCTGTTACCGCTACACTAAGCCGTTTGATTCGTTGATTGGAAGCCTTTGGTTCAATATAATTCAAATATACATCTTTTACCAATGCAGAGCTGACCAGTATTAGCAACGAATCGACCGTGGACATGATCGCAGCCATTGGCGCTGATAATACAATTCCCGCTAACCAGCCAGGCATAACTTTCAATGCAACGAGCGGCATCACCTTATCCCCGATTTCAACCCCTGGCATTACTGCCCTCGCAAAAACACCGACCAAATGCATGTTTAGCATGATAAATCCTACGACAATCGTTCCAATAATAATCGCTCTATGCATGGCTTTGGAGCTATTATAAGACATCGCACGTACGGAAATCTGCGGCAAGGCGACCACCCCGACACCAACCAATATCCAAAAGGATGAAACGTAAGCAGGTGTCAAACTGCCGTCAGCACCAAAAGGCGTAATCAAATTCGGATTTTCTGCTTGCAGCTCGGAAATAATCGCCGGAACACCGCCTCCAGCGATGATAACCGCAATAAGTAAAATCAGCGTTCCGATAAACATAATCGAACCCTGTACTGCATCAGTCAACGCCACCGCACGAAATCCGCCAATGGCTACATAAACGAGCACAGACAGGGTAAAAATGAACAATGCCGCAATATAGGAAAGCCCTGTCAACGATTCAATCAGCCTGGCACCGCCAATCCATTGCGCAGCCATTGCAGAAAATAGAAAGATAATAATGCTTGCTGCAGAAATAAACACAACCCATTTAGAGTTGTAACGTTTCCGTAGAAAATCAACCAGCGTTACTGCGTCATATCGTCTGGAGACAATAGCAAATTTTTTGCCCAGAACCATTAAAACAAAATAACCAGTTACCACCTGTGACATGGCCAAGAGCACCCATCCTAGCCCTTGATTATAGGCTGTGCCCGGTCCGCCAATAAAACTCGATGCGCTGCCATACGTAGCGGTCATGGTCATTGCAAGGATAAAGCCACCAAGACTTCTTCCACCTAAAAAATAATCTTGCAGAAAAGAATCGGTTGTCCTGACATATCTGCTTGCCCATATCCCTACAATAAAAATAACGAGTAAAATGACGATTAATGGAATTAGTGCTTCGATATTCATTGTTCTTCTTCCTTTCCATCATCCAAAGGAATATCCTCAAAGAAAAATTTTACGACAATGGCCACTAACACTGCCATGACCACAAACCCTAGCACACAGCTATAGAAAAACCAAGCTGGCATTCCTAGAATGTATGTATACTTGGACGGGTCTTTATCCCCCATTCCATAAGCAAAAACAAACCACCAGATAAAGTTGAAGATGGCAAGTCCAACGCCAATCAAAGCTTCTCTATTCGCTATTTTGAAACGCTTATCATCTTTCATCACTTACACCTCCGTATCTATTCGTTTCCTCTATGTATTAATATAGCGTAATTTTCTCCACTCCGCGACCTAAAATTTTATTTAATTATATATAAAAATCCAACCCTTTCGCTTGCTGAACGAAAAGATTGGATTTTACTTTTAATTTATCAACATATATAGTAACACTTTTACCGATAGCTTTTGGCATGTGTGAAATTTTTTCCAACCATAAAGAAATATAGCACCAAACTTACCAACGCCAAAAATGCCATTGTAATGTACATTCCGCGAAAGCCTAGTGGCTGAATGAGAAAGCCCAACACAAATGGTCCGACTCCCGCACCTCCATCTGTTAACATAAAGAAGGTGGAAGTTGCCAGCCCCATCCGATGTTTCGGAGAGACCTTAATGGCTATCGCCTGTGCACTTGATAAGAAGTTTCCATAGCCCAAACCTACGAAAACACCGGCAAGCAGCAATATGAATCCATTATGTGCCTGGCTCAGAAGAAACAGACCAAAAGCAAACAGTAAAAAAGTAATATACATTACACTATTGCCGCCGGTTAAGTCGAACCATCTGCCAACGAACGGCCTGGAAATTAAAATGGCAATAGAATACGTAATAAAGAAGAAGCTACCTGCTTCAACCAAGTTAATATCATTCGTATAGGAAGTCAAAAATGATAGCACACTAGAAAAACCAAATCCGATACAAGCACTAATAATGGATATGCCAAGTGCAGCTGGTTCGATATAATTGCTTAATTTAAATCCCTTTTCAGCACCGGTTTCAGCTACCGCCTCTGCTTTTATTTCTATTTTAGGCACTTTCACCAACATTGCACCCAAAAATCCGAGAAGGGCAACAACGGTTGTTAATATGAGAATGACATGGAAGTTGAACTGTGCCAGAAGAAACATCCCTAAAAACGGGCCAATTGCCGAAGCAAGCGTTGTGCTAAGTGCGTAGTATCCCGTTCCTTCTCCACGCCGCGATTCGGGAATAACCCCTTCCACAATCGTCCCAGCTGCAGTAGAGCACACACCAAATGCGGCACCATTTAAAATACGCAAGGCAATCAAGAAAGGGATATTCGTAACGGCAAAATATAACAGTGTCGTAATGAAATAGAATATAAAACCGATATAAAGCATTTTTTTCCAACCAATCCGATCAATCAGATTGCCCGTAAAAAGTCGGCCGACAACCGCGCCAAGTATAAAAATCCCAGCTGATAATCCTGCCATACTTGCTGTTGCATTGAATTTTTCCGTTACAAAAACGGTTATCGTAGCAATTAATGTGTAATAAGTAAAATAAGCAAAAAAGTTTTCAAGTGAAACAACAACAAAATCTTTGGTCCATAATTTTTGCATTCCTTCTTCATTCCTCTTTCCTATTTCAATGAAAAATAATTGTCTAACGAACCGGAACTGCACATGTATGACAAATGAAAAAGACATACACGCACCAAAACATCCCGCTGTATGCCCAAAAGTTATTGTACCACTGTATTCCGATTATGTATAATGCATTATTTTCATAAATTTAATGCACAAAGGTAATGTTTTTTAGAACAGGTTTTTTGCGCATTCATTGAAGGACATACAAATAAAGCCCGGTTCATCTATCTTTCCAGATGAACCGGGCCTTACCGACTGGCTGTTTTTTCACTAAACTGCCAGTCCGGTTATTCTGTTCTCAATTTGCAAAATTCCACGCTCTATTTGCAGAAATGTGCGTCCTATTTGCAGATAGCTACATTCTATTTGCAAAAATGCATGTTCTATTTGCAGATAAACCTATATTACCGAACGCCTTTCATAAACCGTTGAATCTTCGGTGCGACCATAAATAAGATGACACCAAGCAATACGGCTATACCGCCGATAATGCTAAAGTAGGCAATTTCCGTTTCCGGTTTAAACAATTTAACAATTTGCGCATTAATACCTTGCGCCGACGCATTAGACAGGAACCAAAGGCTCATTGTCTGTGCCGAAAAAGCTGCAGGTGCCAGCTTCGTTGTTGCCGATAGTCCGACTGGTGACAAGCACAGTTCACCTAGAACAACGATGAAAAAGCTAAGCACAAGCCAAAGTGGACTTGCAAGAGTATTGCCGCCGCTATGAATGATTGCCGGAATTACCATGACCACGAATGATAGGCCGCCAAATATTAACCCAAAAGCAAACTTTCTTGTTGTAGTTGGCTGGCGTTTTCCAAGCTTCATCCACATGCCTGCAAAAACAGGTGCCAATATAATAATAAACAACGGATCAAGTGACTGGAACCAAGATGACGCAATATCAATACCCATAAAGTTCAGTTCCGTCCGTTTATTGGCGTAGTCGGCCAATACAATCGAACCCTGTTCCTGAATTGCCCAAAACACCATAGCTGCAATGAAAAGCGGTATATATGCAAGGAGCCGTGATCGCTCATCATTCGTAATTTTCTTGCTGCGGTACATGACAATAAAATAAATCGTTGGAATAATGATTGCCAAAAAACTTACCAAATAGGTGAAACGGTTAATTGTCAAAATACCCGTGGCAATGCCGATGGCTCCCAAAACAACGATGACAGCCGCTCCAATGCCGAATTTTGCAAAAACACCTTTTTTCTCATGCGGTTCCAGCGGATTTGCAACGTACGTCCCGGCAAGCCCCAAATATTTTTTGCGGGTTATCATGAAAACAATCAATCCGATAAACATACCTACAGCTGCAACACCAAATCCAAGATGATAATTGTATTTTTGACCTAATGTTCCCACAATAAATGGTGCGATCAATGCACCAGCATTAATTCCCATATAGAAAATGCTGAATCCCGAATCGCGGCGTATATCGTCAGCACGATACATGTCTCCAACGATATTGGAAACGTTTGGCTTCAGTAGGCCTGTCCCCATGATAATTAAAAACATGGATACGAATAGTGCCGTTTTTCCAAATGGCAGCGCCAGTGCAATATGCCCGAACATGATCAGCACACCGCCATAAAATACGGTTTGCTGTGTACCTAGCAAGCGGTCTGCAATCCAGCCGCCAATAATTCCCGACATATAAACAAGCGATCCATATACAGCCATGATAGATTTGGCAGTACTATCTGCAATGCCGAGTCCGCCATTAACGACTTCCCCGTACATATAAAATAGCAAAATGGCACGCATGCCATAATATGAGAATCTTTCCCAAAATTCAGTAAAGAAAGATGTAAATAATCCTTTTGGCTGACCGAAGAAACCACGCTGCGGAACACTGCTGACGATTTCTTCTTTATTAATTTTTGTCATACTTCCCTACTTCTCCCTCTGTTCTAAATTAATGGACAATTCCATATAAATGGTAGTTTTTATTATACAAAAAATAAATATTTCGCGTCAAATAACTGAGTATTCAGTACATATCACTATCCTTACTATTGGAATGTTTCAAAAGTCCTTTCCTAAACCTTGTAAATAAAACTGGTATTCTTGGAGAATGTGAACAAGCTCTAAACCGCCGCAAATGGAATATAAGCGTACGCCTCCCGTTCCAATCAACAGTTTGCATAAAGCTAACTACCTTTTGTTTGCATATAATGCTGCTCATATATTTGTTTCGGAAAGAACTTTTGAAATGCTCCACTAAGCTTTTTTCCGTGTCGATTGCTGGCTCCGTTTATGAAAATATTTCCTTAAAATAACAATCATCTAGTAAAACTGTTCTTCTTCATGATGCGATCTTGGCTTGTTTTAAAAAATCCCTGTTATTCATGTTTGCTTATTATAACTATTATAATAATTTATTTTACTTATAATCGTTTCCAAATTATGCTTTACTACAGGAGGTGTTTTAATGCGTACGAATCAATCCGCATTAAAAATGGAAAAACAAAATGCTGCTTTAAAATGGATTGCCGGCATCGCTTTTACGTTTTTCATCGCATTACTAGGTTATTTGCTATCGCTGGTGCCGGGTTTTAACCGGGTTGGCCAGCTGGCATGTGCGATTATTATCGCCGTTATTTACCGCCAGCTATTTGGCTATCCGGAAGCAATCCGAAACGGAATTACCTTTTCATCCAAAAAACTGCTGCGCTTGGCGATTATTTTATACGGTCTCAAGCTAAACATCGCTATTATTCTGAAGGATGGGCTCGGTTTGCTAGCCCGGGACGCACTTGTCATTGCGTTTGCAATTTTGCTCACGGTGTGGCTAGCCAAATTACTGAAGGCAGATAAAATGATATCCCTGCTGCTTGGCGTCGGCACAGGAGTTTGTGGAGCTGCAGCCATCGCGGCGGTTGCACCGATTGTAAAATCCAAGGATGAAGATACAGCCATAGGCGTAGGGATTATCGCTTTAATGGGAACCATCTTTGCCATTGGGTACACAATACTGCGGCCATTTCTGCCGCTGTCGGACATTGATTACGGCGTATGGTCCGGTTCCAGTCTGCATGAGCTCGCCCATGTTGCTATCGCAGCGGCCCCTGCAGGAGATCAGGCACTGGCAATTGGGCTGCTAGCTAAACTGGGAAGGGTTTTCCTGCTTGTACCGCTTTGTTTCATTTTCATCTACTTCATGAAGCGAAAGGGAGCTAATGAGGAGAATAGTAAAGTGGAATTCCCATGGTTTTTAGTGGGATTTGTTGTGATGAGCTTGCTTGGCAGCTATGTATTTGGCCATGCCATTCCGATGTCCGGTGCCACGTTTGACAATATTGCAGCTGTTACAACGTGGATCTTGACTGCTGCGATGGTTGGGCTCGGTTTAAATGTCAGCCTGCAGGATGTCCGTTCAAGAGCCTTGAAACCATTACTTGCCATGACGATTACATCTGTTTGCCTAAGCATCCTCGTATTTTTTATTGTATAGCATTTCTCAATCAGACCGCTGAACCGGCTCAGATGCTTGCCGGTTCAGCGGTTCATGCAACAGAAAAATTTGCGGTAAATTCTGCTTGAAAATAACCGCGGCACCATTTATAATAAAGATTGTTCGATTCTAAAGGGGCATTAGCTCAGCTGGGAGAGTGCTTGCATGGCATGCAAGAGGTCACGGGTTCGAGCCCCGTATGCTCCATCATCCACTTAGAAACGCTTCGACACCTGGTAAAAGGTCGGAGCGTTTTTATTATCGTAAATATTAACAAAATAATTACATTTCATATAAACTGATACAAATAAATACATTAGGGTAAAAATACAACAAGACCAATTGCAAGGGGTAAACTGCCATGACAAAATTAAGAAATAAACTAGCGGGCTTGTTTTTATTATTGTTTTTTCCAATTTCGGGGTGGATATACAATTACCTGAATGACCTTGGCGGACCAGCAGTCGAGCTTAAGACATTTGCGGACAATTATATTCCGATCATACCGGCTTTTGTAGTTCCGTATATTCTTTGGTACGCATTCATATTCGGGTACCTGGTATACTTTTGTTTCAAGGACACCAAAGTATATCTTTTCACCATGACCACCATCGTTATTGGCGAGATACTCTGTTTTGTTTTCTATTATTTCTACCAGACGACAGTTACAAGACCAGATTTACATGGCAATGGCGTGTTTACGATGCTTCTTGAGCAAATATACCAGAAGGACAATCCATACAATTGTTTTCCAAGTATCCATGTCCTGACGACGTATGCAATCATGCTGGCATCTCTGCAGATCAAACGCAAACATATCATCAATACCCTGCTCATCCATGTCTTAGGCACCCTGATTATTCTTTCCACATTGTTTACGAAACAGCATGTATTCCTAGATGTAGCAGCTTCCATGCTAATTGTTTCTGTTATCTATAGCCTGCTCGCCATGGTTTTCAGCACACAAATTTTGGTGAAAAAACAACGAAAAAAGGCGGTTTGGAAGAAAAAATTCAAACGCAGCAAAACTGCTGTCCAATATATCAAATCCCAAAAATGAAAAACTGTCGCACACGCTGAATGTGCCCGGCAGTTTTTTTACACGTTTTCCAGCAGTTTCAATAAATAATTGTCCATCCGCTCCTGCATCAATTCAGGCGTAATCTCCATGCCAAAAGCCGACCAGCCTGCATAGACCTCCAACGGATCGGACAGCACATCCAGCAAACTTCGCAAATCCCAATATGGATGGTAACGGAAACGCTCGCCGGCCAATTGGACGTACTTGCTCAAAAAAAGTTCAGCTGCTGACACGCCATACAGCATAGCCAGATTATAGCGGCAATGTCCGAGGTCAATTCCAGCGGGACCCACACAAGCATTCACCCAATCGACGACACCGCTAACATTTTCACCCTCCCAAAGCACATTATTAGGATGAAAATCACGATGAAGAAAAACAGGTTCATAAGCAGGTGTTCCCTGTTTCATATAGGCAAAAGCCGCACGCCAAGCATCCGGCACCTTTGTCCAGTTGGGAATTCGCAAATTGGAAAGCGGATGGTATGCATAATACTTCCAAGAAAAATCATTTGCCGGAATTTGATGAATCGCATGCAGGGTCTTTGCCATTTTTTCCAGCCACATTGGCTGATTGTCCGACTGCAATACTACGGTGCCCGGAAGCATACCCATTAGAAGGGCGGGATAACGGCAATGCTTCCCCCTCACATCACTTGCAATCCATCTCGGGGTTGGTATATTGCCAATTTTTCCAACATGGTTTAGACTGGCAGCTTCGTGGCAAATAAGATCCTTTTCTTCCTTCAGCCATTGTTTGTCATCTATCATTCGTACAATCACATACTTGATTTTCCCCGAAGTTTTCAACGCAACTTTGTATATTAAAGAGGAAATACCTCCTTCCATTTGCACCGCACTCACCGATTCTGCCAACGGATCGACCTTGGAAACGATCCAGTCAAATTCAGCTTTGGTTAACAAAATAGAATCACTCCATCCATATTTTTAAAAGACCGTTGGATACAGGTATAATTATAATTGTATCGCCTATACAATGCTAAAATGTGTGCATCCCCCACCAAACTGAAATGATGGAGGGGATGCACACTAGTTTTTGGTAAAATTACCCAAAAATAGGTCAATGCCCATTCTTTTTATTTCATTCCCTTTTTGGACCATTTCCCCATATATTACATAGAGAATGCTTCTAGACTGCGGTAAAAGTCAAGTAGTTAATCAAAAAAAGATGTAAGACGTTTTGGGCAATATATCGGTTTTTGGGTAT
>NZ_JAROCA010000026.1 GCF_030732005.1 Tigheibacillus jepli
AAGGGGGGCTTTTTTTGTACAATCGATTTCACGCTTGTTTTCCCTCAAATTTCTTCATTACAGGAATGCTTTCTATTTTTATCATCAGTGTAGCATGATTTCTTCGTCCATAGCTTTTATTTTCCGAATTTTTCATGAACAAAATTTTGCAGCGCCTCCGTACTCCTCCCACGAAAAGATAAGGCAGCTGCCGTCACATGGAATTACATGCACCATATACTGGCTGTAAAGATGGTAAGGAGGGATAGCACATTCATTTCTTAAAAAAATGCTGGCTTTTTCTGTTGGCTATACTGGCAGCAATCATCCTTGTATTGTATTGTGTCAGTCTGTTTTCCAGCGATAGCGGTTCAAATAATTCAGAAGAAGGCGTGCTAGTTCCAAAAAAGCCACACGAACCTACCGGCAAAGATCCTGACAACGATAAGAAAAAATCCAATAAAGATACTGCCAAGAAAAAAAATAATGATCATCACGATAAGAAGCAAAAAATATACTGGGGTGTCGATTCCTCTTCTCCGTCAAATACCGATCAGCGTCTTGCATGCACCAAAGACAATTTTGGGAAACCAGCAGTTTGGGGCCGCTACCTCGGTGAAAAAGCGGGAGTATCCAAAGGTCTGACCAAAAAAGAAGCAGCATTTCTACATGATAAAGATATCCACATTTTACTCATTTATAACCACTTTGAGGATGCGACAGGATACGAAAATGGAAAAAAACAAGCCAAGCAAGCAATTGAATTGGCTCATCAGCTAAATGTTCCAAAACAGAAGGCTATTTTCGCAGATATTGAGCCAAAATATAAAGTCGATTCCAATTTTATACAAGGCTGGAACGACACATTGCATGATGCAAAATACAAATCTGGTATCTACGGTTCTTTTGCAAAGGGTACCAATCTGACAAAAGCATTTTTGGCTATCAACGATGACGCAAAGGACGCCATCATTCTTTGGTCATCAGAGCCCCAGCAAAAAACGACTACAAAAAAGGACGCTCCATCGTTCAACCCACAAGGACCTGATCAAGCAAAACTATATGGTTGGCAATATGCGATTGAAGCAAAGGAATGCGACATTGACCTGAATATATTCAAGCAGGAAATGATAGAATCACTTTGGTAACAACAAGGCAAGCAACACGTCTGTGCTGCTTGCCTTATCAGAAAGCATATTCGGGACAGGGCCCAGCATGTACGGTTATTGGAAATGCATTTAACCGCTCGCCCACATGACAGCTAATTCCAATAATCCGGATCAGACATTTGCATTTCTGTAACAGCCTCCTGTAAATCGTCAGGTGTAATCGTGTAGATTGCATAATTTTTCGCCTGATATGCCTCGGCCAAAAAGAATTTATTACTGCCGGGAAATGCATCATCTGCAATTAATAAACAACCGTCACTCTTATCAACAAACCATTTGTTTTTGGCACGGAATTGATACGGGCCCTTATATCCGCCTTTATATAAGGGTTGTGCAAAATCCGCAGCCATCAGCAATTCTTCGTATGCTGCCTGGTAACTATCAGGCCAGCGTTCATCCTGATTTTCAAAAGGCGGAAAAATACCGAGCCGGATATCGTATGTCTCTTTTAAATCCAATACAAGCTCAGCGGCCCACATTTCCACTCCCATTTGTCCGGATATAATCACCCATTCCAACCCCTCTTCGATTAGGGTCACCAGCCGCTGATGGAGGGCGTATTGGATAAAAGCAATCCGCGGGTCATCTTGTTTGAATATGTTCAACTCTCTAGGCTTGTAGCCGGAGACAAATAATACTTTCAACGTGAGCCCACCTCGATTGCGTGCTGTATCTATTATAATACCAGAAGCTTGTGCAATCCTGAAATAAAAAACAAAGATGCAAGCGTCCGTTTAGCAACCTACAAACTGGAGCACTTTGGGGCTGCGGTTACTCGTCCCATCAACAATTCTGGGGCTGCGATTACTCGCCCCACCGAAAACCGTTTGGGAATGCGATTACTCGCCCCATCAAAAGCATCTGGGGCTGCGGTTACTCGCCCCACCGAAAACCGTTTGGGAATGCGATTACTCGCCCCATCAAAAGCATCTGGGGCTGCAGTTACTCGCCCCATCAAAAAACTCTGCTAGTTGCTGGGCCGCTGGAGCCGGACGTGGCTGTCGCTGAAAGTGACATTAACGCAGCCTGAATTTTATATCTCTTATAACACGAAAAAGAATCGGCACTGATTCGCACCGAGTCCTCTTTCGTAAATTAGGTTAGCCAACTTCAACATGCAACATCAGTGGTGTCACGACGCCACTGATGGCATGCTTTTTCGCAAAGTTACGATTCCCAATTGTTTCCAAAATGATGACCATGATGGTGTCCGTGGTGATGGTGATGATGGCCATGCATATGGTGGTGTGCCGGGTCCATCATACCGTTGCCGGGGCCTTGCATCATCGGCATTTGCGCCGGTCCGCCATACATATTGACACTGCTGCAAGTGTTTTGAACGGATGCCGTTTTAGGAAAGACGTGTCTGTTTTTAATGACATGGTGGTTCATAAAGGTTGTATGCTCTGGATGAACGTGTTCAATCTCACTTTCTGTGCAGCAGTGGACGCAATTTTGTTTTACCGGATATACAATTCGCCTTGGATGACATGCACAAGGATTTCCATGTTGAAAACTCATAGTCAATTTTCCCCTTTCTTGTGATAAGTCACTATTAACCTATGACAAATGAACAGAGGATGTATAAGACAGGTACCTATTTTTATTGAATTAACCCAATATTAACTGGAAAGACCAGCAGAAAGCATGGCGGGCAATGGCTTTTGAGAACAAAGGCGCAAGCGCCCTTACAGGCTAAAAGCGCGACGTCCTGGGGCTGCGATTACTCGCCCCACCGAAAAGCCCCGCAATGAGATAAAGGAAACATGCCCCTGCAAAAGGGGTATGCCGACGTTGGCCGCAAAGGCCGTTCTTAGTCGGCCCTCCTTCACCTACGAACCGATGTTGACTTATCGTAGTGCCAGAATAGACTCCCCTTGAATTAACATCGCACGAAGAAAAAGTGTTCTTCTTTTTCGAGGAGAGAAGTGTGAAGTTTGGGGCTGCGATTACTCGCCCCATCGAAAACCGTTTGGGGCTGCGGTTACTCACCCCATCAAAAAACTCTGCTAGTTGCTGGGCGCTGGAGCCGGACGTGGCTGTCGCTGAAAGTGACATTAACACAGCCTGAATTTTATACTTTCTTATAACATCAATAATGCGCAAGCAGCCCTTTTTTCATGGCAATTTTTTCGCACGCCATAAATATAGCAAGCCCGGCCACAAAATACACTACCGCGTTGGCGGCAAGGATTAGAAAGTCTGTTCCGGGCAGCTGTCCGAGTCCCGCCCCATCAATCATAACTCGGCGCACCATATCGATTCCTTTTACAAATGGGAGAAATACCATAACCGGTGCAACCGACACGGATAAAAACGTCAAACCCGCAATGATAAATTGCAAAATCTGCAGAAAGGAATCCACTTGCTTCCAGACGATGGAAATGCCGGCAATGATAAAACCGACTCCGAACATACTAATTAACGTTAGAATCAGTATTGGCAAAATTGCAATCACATCCACGTTGAGCCATTGCCCGGCAGTCAACATGGATAAATAAAGCAAAGCAATAATGATGACAAGGTTTACCAACGTCGTAGAAATTAAACGTGCGGCCATAATCCGCCATACCCCCATCGGCGACATGCTCAACTGTTCCAGCGTCCCGCGCATCGCTTCATTCGTTACTTCCCAGCCAATGCCGTTCGTAACCATCATCGCTAAAAACCAGAAGATATAGCTGACAATAGTGTACTGTATACTTACCGCTTGCGTCGCCGGGTCACCAATGAATTGAATACCAAAAAACATGCCTAAAAAGATGGCATAGAACGTGATGAGCATTGCAATTGTATTTGGCAAATAGCGTTTTAGTTCAATATATTCTTTTTTCAAATTTGCCTGCAGAAGATTAAACCAGCTCATAGGCAGATTCCTCCTTCACAATTTTCAGAAATACCTGTTCGAAATTCACCGTGGAACGATCAATTGCTTCAACTAATGTATTCTCAAGCTTTAATACATCAAAAAGATCGTAAATTTCCTCGCTCTTCAACAAATCTACCTGTACGGTGGGCTCCATTTTACCCAGCTCGTATTTTAATAGGGGAAATTTCTGCTTTAGCAGTTCCTCCTGCTTTGCGCTGAGTGGACTGCCAAGTGTAATCGTATAAGATCTGACATCGAATAATCGCAGCAAATTTTCCACTTTGTCATTTGTCACTACCTTGCCGTTATTGATGATAACAGTTCGTTTACACAGGTCCTGAATAACATCCATATCATGCGAGCTAATAATGATGCTCCGCCCTTCATCTTTTACGATATTCCGCAGTAGTTCACGCACCTCGTAGCTCGTTTCCACATCCAGACCAAGAGTTGGTTCATCCAGTAAAATCACTTCACTTTCAGCGAGCATCGCAACTGCAATCGCAAGTTTTTGCTGCATACCTCGCGACAGGCGATTCACAAGTTCATTTTCTTTGTCTTTCAGATGAAATTGCTGCAGGAGTTCCTCGATACGTCCGCTTGCAGTTTTGGCTGATAAACCACGGTTACCGGCAAAATACTGCAGATTTTCTTTGACTGTTAAGCGCCAGTATAGGTTTCTGTTTCCCTCCAATACGGCACTGATATGCTGCAGAGCTTGCAGGCGGTTTTCCTTGATGTCGACCCCATTTACGGTAATTTCACCACTATCCGGATACAGCAAGCCGCAAATCATTTTAATTGTCGTTGTCTTACCTGCACCATTTGGTCCGAGCAATCCAAGAATCTCCCCTTTTTCAACTGAAAAAGAAATATCTTTTACCGCCTCGACGTATTCCTTTGATTTTCTTTTTTTGTAGCGTTTTTTTAATCCCTTTATTTCTACAATTGTCCCCATTCTTCCATCCCCTCCTGTTTTCTGTTCACCATGTTACAGCAATCTCCCTGTACGCTCTACAGTCGCGAGTATTAAAAAAAGTAAGACCTGCGACCGACATGAACAGATTACCCCTTCTATGCCATAAGTTTATTTGATGGTACAGCCATGTGTAAACATAATTTTCAGAGTCCAAGTTCCTTTTGGTAACCATTTTTCGCAGTACTGGCTATTAGCCTCCACTTCAATCAATTGCGGATGAAATAAAAATGTGATAAGTGGAGGAAACAGAAAGTCAAACGCCAGATTGGTTCGGGCCAACAGGACGTTGGTCACTTGGTTGTTGCCACAATGTTTGCGGTGGGATGAGTAACCACAGTACCAATGGTTTTCGGTGGGGCGAGTAATCGCAGCCCCAGGTTATCTCGGTTTTAACCCGAGTTCATTGCTTGATCAAGGGGGAAGGAGATCTCCTCAGTGATGAAGTTTCACTTTATTTTCTTATTCACTTCATGTATTATGAATAGATATGGGATTGATTTATGGTAAGCGATATTTCCTATTTACAAATTGTCTAGGAAAATTATTTTATCTACTACTAG
The DNA here is from genome assembly GCF_030732005.1 of Tigheibacillus jepli. Classification (GTDB taxonomy): domain Bacteria; phylum Bacillota; class Bacilli; order Bacillales; family Amphibacillaceae; genus Tigheibacillus; species Tigheibacillus jepli. Next base: position 5,557 of record NZ_JAROCA010000026.1, read on the forward strand.
ATTACAAGGAGGTGAATACAGTTGTCTGTCGAGCTTCTTACAGAATTTATCAATGATATATCCCCGTTTTATTTTTATTTGAGCATTCTTTTATCTGCGGTAAGTGTCATGCATATTGCAAATGTACACCTGCAGCGCTTCATGCATAAGGCAAATTTCTATACGGAAGGACAAGCGCCCAAAGAACAGGCACCACCTGTCCCGGAACAGATTAACGATACGAGGGGTGTAAGAAATTGGATTACACTGAAAGTCAAACGCATGGAAGCACCAAAAGAGGATGCAGATCTCCCATCGAAATCCGCAACTAACAGTTTGATGTTTATATTTCAAGGAGGACTACGATGGAGAAAAAATCTGTATTCACTTTCATTAAAAAATATGGCCTGATTGGTATTGTACTCATTCTCTTTTTAAGCGGCTGTACCGATATCAATAAACCGATTGATGAAAATACAACCGGCTGGTTCAATCACTATTTTGTATATAATTTTTCCGTATTGATCAAGACACTGGCATCCTATATGAATGGCAGCTACGGGCTATCCATTATCATCTTGACATTGATCATTCGGCTTGTGCTTATGCCGTTTATGCTGAAACAAACAAAAAGCAGCTTGGAAATGCAAGATAAAATGAGCGTGATCAAACCCGAATTGGATGAAATTCAAAAAAAATATAAAGACAAAAAAGACCGGGATTCACAAATGAAGATGCAGCAGGAAATGATGCAGCTTTATCAAAAGCATAATTTCAACCCGCTTGCATCTATGGCCGGATGTTTGCCATTGATTATTCAAATGCCAATTTTACTCGCATTTTATTATGCAATCCGCAGAACACCGGAAATAGCAACCCATCAATTTTTATGGTTTAATCTTGGCCATACCGACATCATTTTGACAATCATCGCCGTTGCGGTATATTTCGTCCAATTCAGGGTTTCCTTGCTTGGACTCGATGAAGCGCAGCGCAAGCAAATGTCCATGATTGGCTGGATTTCACCAATTATGATCGGTTTCATTTCTTTGAACGCTCCGGCAGCATTGCCATTGTACTGGGCAGTCGGTGGTCTGTTCATCATTGGACAAACATTGATTTCCAAACAAATCTTCTTTGCCCATAAAAGAGAACTGGAAGCAAAGAAAAATAAATAAATTTTTGTTGTGTGGCTATCCTTAGGGATGGCCTTTTTTATGAAAGTTTTTTCTTTATAAAAAAGGGAAAATGAGAAAATGGTGTGTTGTACCAATGTACACAGATTATTTTTGTATAGTAAGGAGGACGAACAATGGAAAAAACGTTTCACATACGTACAAGCAAGCATTCACAAATGACTGATATTACTTCCGAATTGGAACGGTGGCTTCGGGAAGTCGGTGCAGCAGATGGTATTTTGGTTGTATCTTCCCTGCACACAACTGCCGGTATCACGGTCAATGAAAATGCTGATCCCGATGTAAAAACGGACATGTTGATGCGGCTTGATGAAATTTTCCCTTGGAATCATCCCGATGATCGGCATTTGGAAGGAAATACGGCAGCACATTTAAAAACAAGCACCGTTGGGCATAGCCAGACATTAATCGTCTCCAACGGAAATTTGGTGCTTGGCACGTGGCAGGGCGTTTATTTTTGTGAGTTTGATGGGCCACGGAGCAGGAAGTATCATGTAAAGTTGATACAAGGGTAATTGGCGAACGATATTTCCGGATGACCAACTATCTTTCATTTTGACTACCAGTTGTTTTATACGGCACGACTCGCAAAAGAAAAAAAGCACAACAGATACAGCGCCAATTTGAAGAATAACATAAGCAGAGGGATTTGCTCCCTCTGCAAGCGTTGCGTAGTTGCTAAAAGTAGCCTTTGTAGTAAATCAAAGATATTATGCCGGTGATCACTGTGTAACCCAAAGCCACATAAAATGAAGTTGTGGGACGAAAACTCCTTTTTTGTTTATCAATTTTTGTCCAAACTTCTGGTGCAGCCCACTGATCATCTTCAATATTGCTGCTTTGCAACCTTGCATCAGCCAAATCGGACATGAACCCGCCTGATGAGTTAAAAAAACGAACGAGAATGGTTATAGCAAGCCCTACGAAAAACGACCATTCAATGAAAGGGGAACCTAACAAAGCAGATACACCCCAATTAATGAGAAGAACAATTCCCAGAGTAATGGTAGCCGTTATAATTTTTTTCATCCCCAATCCCCACCCGCCGATATGATTTATTTCATTCTACTATAGTGGACGAATTTTCAAAACCATTTACAAAAATAGGTGTCAACCGAAATTGACACCATTTTTGTTTTCATTTACTTGTCTTTGATGGATTTCTACCCCAAAACCAAATTTAACCAAAGTTTTCATGTTTCATTATTGTTCGCTTTGCTGTTCTTTCAATAAGTCCCTGATTTCCGTCAAAAGTACTTCTTTTGAATCGGGTTCTTCTGCCACTTCTTCTTCCTCTTTTTTGCGCTTGAATTTCATTAAAAAGCGAATAAACAAGAAAATAGAGAAGGAAATAATGAAAAAATCAATAACACTTTGAACAAACAGCCCATATTTTATTTCCGCGTTTCCGAATGTGTACGATAAATTGGAGAAATTAATTCCTTTTAATAAGATTCCAAGAAAAGGTGTGATAATGTTATCCACCAAAGAGGAAACAATTTTTCCAAAAGCCGCCCCAATGATGATACCAACAGCCAGATCCATTACATTTCCTTGGTTAATAAATGCTTTAAAATCTTTCCACATACGTTGACCTCCATTCCATTATACAGTTTATCATACTATTATTCTTGTGCAGTCGACAAATCTTTCAAAAGTGCTGGGCTTGTGCCATCTTTGTCAGCTTACGGGTCAAAATGATCTTTTTTGGTTATTCACTATCGCGCAAAGGGCATTTACTTTCCTGATCGTGTCGAATAGTTCATGGACTTTGTCGAATACTTCACAACATAGCCATTTTACTTTCCAGGCTGTGCTGCACACTCAAATCCATTATTCCATGCAAGGCGCAATCAAAAAGACAGACCATTACAGTCTGCCTTTCTTTTACATATCATGATGCGTTTTACTGTTTTGCCGCGAATGATTGGCATTTTTTACTTTTTTTGAACCACTAAGCGGTTCGCCATAAGGTTGCTGCGGACTTTGCGGAAGATCTACTCGCTCCTGTTGTTTTGGACCTTTTGGCCTTGGCATCGCTTTTCCTCCTTTAATCGTGCAATATGCTTAGTTTCAATCATTCAGCGTGTTTTATGCACAAAGCCTGTCCAACGAGTAACGTACGAGTTTCATCCGTTGCTGTTATATCATGGAACCGATATCTGAAATCGCAGTTGGAAAAGCATAGGTGACACTTTTCAATTGATTCGTTGTGAGCTGCAGCTGAATAGCCATTGCAAATACATTGATCATTTCATCCGCACCGTCACCGAGCATATGGGCACCAAGTATTTTTCCGGTTTGCTTGTCCTCAATTATCTTTACAGCAGCAAAGTCACTGTTCATATGTTTGTACGTAAACCAATCGGAAATATCGCGTTCATGGATGTCTACATCTGTATCCATTTTTTCTGCTTCATCAGCAGATATGCCGGCGGAAGCAAGCATCGGTGTGGTGAAAACAACGGACGGAACACCTGTATAATCCGCTTTTTTGCTTTTTTCTCCCGTGATATGCTTATACGCAATATTGGCTTCAAGTTGCCCAACAGGTGTTAACGGTGCACCGGGCGTAGCCGCTACATCGCCGATTGCGTATACATGCGGATTGCTTTTGCTTTGCATGTATGCATCTACTTCAATGCCTGTTTTGCCATAGGCGACATTGGCTTTTTCCAAGTCAAGCCCCTCCACATTTGGCGATCGGCCACCACCATGAACAACAAGGTCTCCTGACCAAGATACATTTTTTCCATTTTGCTCCGCAGTAACCCGCAAACCGTTTGAACTTTTTTCAATGGATTTTACATCTGCACCAAGATGGACATGGATACCGATTTTTTTTGATTGTTCGACAAGCAGCTTGACCAAATCGGGATCAAATCGCTTCAATGGATGCTGACCACGCTGAATGATATGGACATTGCTGCCGGCCCTTCTGGCGATATGAGCAAATTCAAATGCGATATAGCCACCGCCGACAAAAATAATTTCTTGCGGCAATTCTTGCAAGTTCAAGAAATCATCGCTAATCATGAGGTGTTCTTTACCTTCAATCGGCAAATCCGCGGGGACAGCACCCGTCGCGACAACAATGTGATCAGCTTCCACTGTATCGCCATTGATTTCTACTTGATTTTTGCTTATAAAGCGAGCTTCACCCTGAAATGTTGCGACACCTTGTTTCTGTAGGCTTTTTTCTTCGGCCGCTGGAACTGGATCCACAAAACTTTGTTTAAATGCGATTAAATCTTGCCAATTGATATGTGTTGATCCTTCTATCCCTTTGCCTCTCATATTTTCGGCATGCGCAATTACCTTGGCAGCACTTGCCAATACTTTTTTAGGGTTGCAGCCCCGAAGTGGACAAGTTCCGCCATAAGCGCGCGATTCTACAATTGCTGTTTGCAAGCCTTTATTACTTGTCAGTCCAGCCAGACTTGAACCCGCCGGACCTGATCCAATGACAAGCACATCAAATTTTTTCATCATTGTTCCCTCCAACTACTCTGACAATTCCCTTTGTGAAAGTAACTAAACTGGGAGGCCACTTGTGAATTGTGATGAAAAATTGCGTCATTTTTCAATTGATGCGTGGTTAGGCACCCCGTGTACATTGTAATTCCCTCAAACCGGAAAATATATCATGTATGGAAGGAAACCGTATGTTAGAATAATATCCAACCAAAGGAAATTTAAAATTCTAAAAGCATGGCGTTTGATAGCCCCATTGCCAGGTGTTTTAAGTTGTTCGACGTCTTTTCAAGAAATGGAGGAAAACTTATGAACGGATGGTTTGGAAATGCCGATACTGGGCCATTTATAATCTTTGAGACACCCCATTTGATCATGCTGGTCATCTATTTAGTCGGTTTAGTGGGCTTATTTTCGACCTACAAAATAATTCGTAATAACAGCATAGCTTACAGCATTATCAGATGGGCTTTGTTTGTGATGTTAATTGCCTCAGAATTATCCTATCAAATTTGGGCTGTTGCGAATGGGATTTGGCAAGCCAACGAGCAGCTGCCGATGCAACTTTGTGGCATTGCCGGTATTATCGCAGCAATTGCACTGTTGACGGAAAACAAAAGACTGATCATCATCGCATACTTCATCGGCTTTATACCAGCATTGTTGGCAATAATAACGCCCGGTCTTCAATTTGGTTTTCCGCATTTCCGCTATTGGAAATTCTTTATCCACCATCTCGCCATTTCGTGGGCAAGTATTTTTCTCGTATTGACCAGCGGTGTGCAAATTACGTTTCGAGCAATGTGGGAAGCATATGGTTTGCTCATCATTTATGCCTCCCTGGTCGGTTTTGCCATCAATCCGTTGCTCGATGCCAATTTTCTTTATCTCGACAGTACCCCGGATGCCAGTACTCCGCTCGATTGGCTAGGAACTGGAATCTGGTATTATGTGAATCTTAGCCTGCTGGGGATTGCCGTATTTTCCATGCTTGTTGGTCTTGCAAAGCTGTTTAAGGCTGATCTTGAGATGGAGGCAGAAATTGGGAGGGGGAAAGGTCGTTATCTTTCATGATATCCGTCCCTTTTTCCTCACCGCCAAATTCCGTGTTCAGATGAATTCATATATAATGCCAATAATCAATCCACTAAGCGCCGAATGCAGAATCCACTTGCGGAGACTCAACTTTATATTGTGTTTATCATTTAGCAGACCATTTAAAATAAAGACTGTAAAAAATGCAACGAAAAAAATCTGGATGAAATCAAACATTAAAATAATCATTCCTTATTGGTTTGTTTATATGCATGGTCATACAATAAATCGTACTTGATAAAGTAACCTTCATTGGGTTTCCATTGAATTTAGATTGTTGTACTTTTAAAAATAAATAGGGATCTTCCAAAATCACATTGACTTGAAAAGAATGTTTATCGCGGTATTAACTAGCTGTAAGGCCCCTATTTCAATCATTTGCGGACTACATGAAAATGATAAGTAGGGGGCAAGCCGGTAAATGCCCGATTGGCTCAAGTGTTATCACACCTGAAAATTTTTCAAGAACACGGACCTCTTATTTCACAAAACGCCTGAAAATAAATACAAACAAGCCCACAACAACGGAACAGCCAAATATTGCTGCAGCCAACATCCCAAGACCAATCCCAAACCAAGGGTCAATCATTGCGGCAACTGCAAAACTTGCCAGAAATGTTATGATGGCAAGCGAAAAACTAACAATAGAAGGCAGATAAGCTTTGCCTGGATAATAATAGTGAAGGTACACACTGAGTAAGCCCATCAGTAACACATACAAAATTGAAAGGGTTAACCCGTTTACCCCACGATCAAGCATGCTGATAAAATGATAGCCACCTGCTGACTGCGGTATATCCAGTTTGAGCGCATCAATGGTTTGCGTTTTTATATCAACAGTCTTCAACTGGAATACGGCTGGCTCCTTGGGCCAATTTGTGTTCTCCAAAAAAGCAATTTTATTTTCTTTATGAAAAAATGCCGGAGATGTCACCGCTTTTTTTAAGTCCGTCAATCTCTGCACGCGCTGCGTTTTCAAGTTTAGTAAAAACAGTTCATATTTATAGAGTGAACTTCCTTGTGATTCCTTTGAAACTTCCGTGTAGGCCAAATATTTTCCGTCTGGTGATAATGTCGGTTCATAAAACTCCTGTATATTTTCCAACTTTTCCGGAAGAATGGACGGTTTGGCATTTACTGTACCACTTTTTAGCGAAAATGAATAAATCCGCTCCTGTCCCCCATCAAATTCACTAAAACAAATCGTTTGTCCATCAGATGAGAGGTAAAGGTGATCCATTGAAAAATAATCAGCATTTGTCAATTTTTTCAAATGGCTCCCATCTGCTTCAATTGAAAACAGGTCAAATCCTTCTCTTGATTCTTCCCCTTTCTTAAATTCTTTCGCTTCCATCGCAACGAAAAAAATTGTTTTTCCATCGTGCGAAAAAATAGCATCTCTGACGTGCATGTCTTTGTCTGTCAATTGTCTTTCCTTTTTTCCATCCTGGTTGATCACCCGAAGCGTTTGAATTCCTTCCGGGTCTTCCCTCAAATAAACAAGCCTTTTACCATCAGGTGAATACGCTGGACGGCGATCCTTTTGATTATTTGTGTTGGTTATTTTTTGAACATGTGTACCATTCGGATTCGCTGTAAAAACGGATTCCGTTCCATCTACATAGTAAGAAAAAGCGATTTTTGAATCATCCGGAGCCACACTGATTTTTTCTCCGAGTCCGGTAAAATATCGGTACGGATCATCTTCTCTCAAAATACCATAAAGTAACGTTCCTGCAAGAAATAAAAAAATCATGCCAATTGTTACCAGAAAAATACGCTTTCGTTTCATAAAATATCTCCTTATTTATAAAACTGTCCATTTAACTTTCTGTCAATAACCATTATTCCAAATTTAAATTATCTACACAAGGGTTGGGCTATAAAAAAGTCGTTGTTTACTGCCATCATGGCAAGTTTCGACAGTATGGACGTTTTAAAATATTTTATTGCAATGTACTTTACCATCCATTCAATAGCTAGTTAGTAAATGCATAACACTCCTTCAAGCATATATTCTTTCGAGTCAGCTTGGCTGCGTTATAATGGAGTCATTCATTAAGCAGGAATAGACTCATTGTCCTGCTGTTTTCAAATGAAAGACAGGGAATATAATCCTTCGTCTTAGACAAGGAGGGATTGCGTGAAATTGGTTGGTGTATCCGGTGCACTCGCTGGCAACAAAACGTCTCAGGCAATTTATGATGTGCTGGCAGCTGCCAGGCATCTGGATCAATCGATAGAGACGGAATTAGTTGATTTAAAGGACTATGATATTTCCTTTGCCACGGGGGCGCCGGTTCCTTATTATAATGATGATACATGGAAAGTTGTCGACAAAATAATGGCAGCTGATTGTTTGGTGTTCGGAACGCCAATTTATCAGGCTTCCATTTCCGGGGCTCTGAAAAATTTACTGGATCATTTTCCGGAGCATGCATTTAAATATAAAGTGACTGGCATTGTGGCAACAGGCTGGTCCGAAAAGCATTTTCTTGTGACAGAGTATCAATTAAAACCGGTCCTCTCGTATTTGAAGGGCCTGGTTCCAACAGGCAACGTTTTTATACAGAACGATGCATTCGATATAGAAAGCGGCGAGCTTGTTGACGATAGGGTTGTCAAACGCTTGCAAAGTTTGGCCGATGAAGTGCTGTTTTGGCAGAAGAATATCAATGAGCGTCGGAAAGGATAAAAGGAATCCAGTTAAGCCGATACAAGGTTTTTGCCAAATAACCCCATAAAATTTAAAAAACAAAGCTCGTTCCTAAACAAATTCCTTCACAAAAAGAAATCTCCTCACACGCAGAGGAGATTTCTTTTCTTTTTTACAATAGCTTAATCAGGCAGCATGAAATCCTGATACTATTTCTCCATCGTCGACAAATCACCTGTCGGTAAATTCAAATCCCATGCTTTCAAAACCCGTCGCATGATTTTGCCGCTCCTCGTCTTTGGCAGGAAGTCGCGTATTTCCAATTCACGCGGTGCAACATGCGCTGCCAATCCTTGCTTTATAAAATCACGCAACTCTTTCTCCAGCTCTTCTGAAGGCTCATATCCATCCCGCAGTGAAACGAATGCTTTAATGATTTCACCACGCACCTCATCCGGTTTGCCGATAACCGCAGCCTCGGCGACAGCAGGGTGCTCCACAAGCTTGCTTTCAATTTCAAACGGACCGACACGCTCACCTGATGTCATAATGACATCATCATCACGGCCCTGGAACCAGAAATAGCCATCTTCATCCTTCGAAGCCAGGTCGCCGGAAAAATACCAGCCCGGAATATCAAAGTAACTATTATACTTTTCTTCATTTCTCCAAATTTTACGCATCATGGATGGCCAGCCGGCGCGAATGCACAGGCGTCCCATTTGTCCCGGCGGCAATTCATTGCCTTCATCATCCAAAATGGCTGCTTTAATACCAGGGAATGGTTTTCCCATTGAACCTGGCTTTACGTCCATGCACAAATAATTGGAAATCATCGCGCCACCTGTCTCCGTCATCCACCAATGATCGAGGATGTCCAGCCCGTATACTTTTCTGCCCCAATGAACAACCTCCGCATTCAATGGCTCCCCAACAGACAAAATATGACGCAGTGAACTGAGGTCATGTCTTTTAATTGCATCGCTTCCCGCTGCCATCAAACGCCTGAATGCAGTCGGGGCACTATGCCAGACAGTGACACCATATTTTTCAATGGTGGCATACCAGTCATCTGGCGTGAACCGACCACCCCGGATCACGTTGGATGCCCCGCACAGCCAAGGGCCAAACACACCATAAGACGTGCCTGTTACCCAACCGGGATCCGCCGTACACCAGAATACGTCGTCCTCCTGCAAATCCAAAATCCACTTCGTTGTTTGGTAATGCTGAATCATTGCATTATGCACATGATAGACACCCTTTGGTTTGCCTGTCGATCCGGACGTATAATGCAAAATCATACCATCCTCGCGGTCAACCCATTCAATATCCAAATGGCGGCTTGCTTGTGTCATTTCATCATGAAAGCTATAAAACTTTGTTTTTTCGGTGTCTTCCGGGATATTGCCTTCACCGACTAGGATAATATGTTTCAAGTCCGGAAGTTCCTCATAGGGAACCCGTGGCAAAAGTTCAGGGGTCGTAACAAGTGCCGATGCCTCACTATTTTCCAGCCTGTCTCTTACAGCTTGTTCCATAAACGCCTCAAATAAAGGTCCTGCAATCGCACCAATTTTTATAATCCCCATTAAACTGATATATGTTTCAGGTGCCCGCGGCAAGAAAAGAAAGACCCGCTCGCCCTTGGTTATGCCTATCTTTTTCAGCACATTACCAAACTGATTGGAAAGCCACTTCATATCTTGAAATGTATATTTTTCATCACGACTGCCATCACTGTAATACAACGCAACTTTATTCTTTCGCCAGGATTCAGCATGGCGATCGATTGCTTCATATGCCATATTTACCTGCTTTGTCTCATACCATGAGAAGGCTTCTTCCACGTCTTCCCAAGCAAAATTGGCATATGCCTCATCATAGTTTGACAGATTAGGTTGGCGTTTCTTTGTTTCAGCTATTTTGCTCATTCTTCCATTTCCCCCTTCTTTTTTCTATCATGCTACCGTCAAACACTCTATTTTATGCTGGAATATCCGAAAAATATGCATGTAGTCCCCATTACAGGACTTATGATTTATACTGTCTAGAGACCGCCGGCAACGTTTAGAAATTAGGTTAAACTTCATCCAGTGGGGGGCTCCTTTTCTCCCCCACTGATGAAGTAATAAACTCGGGTTAAAACCGCCACATCCTGGGCCTGAGGTTACGCGTCCCACCGAAAACCATCGTGGCAACACCCGATTGACCAACCTCCTGCTGGCCCGAACCAATCGGGAGTTTGACTTTCTGTTGGCCCTCGCTTATCATTTTGCAATTAATCCGCAAATGAAGTGCGGGGCTTACAGCCAGTTCATACTGCGATAAATCCCCACGTTCATGAAATCATGCTTGCTCGCGGTAACCGGTATTTGCTTTCACCTTCACTTCTGCATAGCGGACCGGATCTGATTCTTTGGATAGAAGGGTGCCGACATAGCCGCCCAAAAATCCTAAAGGTACCGATACCAATGCCGGGTTATCCAGTGGGAAAATCGGATTGCCGACAAACAGTGCTGCTCCTTCTACAGGAGACCAAACGCTTGGACTCATCGATACAAACACCAAAGCGGAAATTAAACCGGTTAGGATAGCAGTAACTGCTCCTGATGTATTGAATCGTTTCCAATAAATCGTGTACAAAATAACCGGCAGATTGGCGCTTGCTGCCATACAGAAAGCCAATGAAACAAGAAAAGCGACGTTTAGGTACTGCGTAAACAGCGCCAAGATAATGGACAGAACCGATACCCCGAGTGCTGCGTAACGTGCTGCCAGCATTTGCTGCTTTTCAGTCGCTTGTCCCTTTTTGAAAATTTCCCCGTACAAATCATGAGCAAATGCCGATGCACCGGATAGAACCAAGCCGGCAACTACTGCGAGAATCGTTGCAAAGGCTACTGCCGAAATAAAGGCAAATAAGAATTCCCCTCCGAGCGCTTCCGCCAATAATGGTGCTGCCATATTGCCCCCCGGATTAGCTGCGATTATTTTTGTATCGCCAACGAATGCTGCTGCACCAAAGCCAAGGAATAACGTGAGAATATAGAAGATACCGATAATCCACGTAGCAGATACAACGGAGCTTCTTGCCGATTTGGCATCCCGAACGGTGAAAAAGCGCATGAGAATATGCGGAAGTCCAGCCGTACCAAGAACGAGTGCCAGCATTAATGATATCGTGCTAAGTGGCTGCGTGTATTTCAGGCCCGGCTCTAAATATGCTGCACCGTGGCTGGTCACATGTTTAACCTCGGAAAACATCGTGCCGATATTGAAGTTGTATTCCTTTAAAACAAGGAAAGAAATGACGATCATGCCGACCATCAGCAAAACCGCCTTTGTAATCTGCACCCAGCTGGTAGCAATCATACCGCCAAACAGCACGTAAATGGTCATCATCACACCAACAATCAAAACGGCAATCCAATAATCGATACCGAATAATAGCTGAATCAGTGCACCGGCCCCTACAAGCTGCGCGATCATGTAAAAAATGGAGATAGTAATGGTGCTAAGTGCAGCTGACCCACGCACTTTTCTTGCATCAAACCGGGAATTAATCATATCTGCCAATGTATATTTCCCAAGGTTTCGTAGTGGTTCCGCCACAAGAAACATCACAACGAGATACGCAATTAAAAAACCGATGCTATAGAAGAAACCGTCGAACCCATTTAACGCAATTGCGCCGGCAATTCCGAGAAAGGATGCTGCTGACAGATAATCGCCGGAAATGGCAATTCCATTTTGCAGACCCGACAGTCCCCCGCCTGCCGTATAAAAATCTCCCGTTGTTTTCGTGTGCTTGGCGGCATAGTACGTAATGACTAGCGTCAGCAGTACAATGGCAAGAAATAAGACGATGACGGTTGCACTCATTGCAGTCCTCCCCCTATCTGTTCTTTGATAATTTTATCTGCCTGTTTATCCAGTGCGCCTGCCTTCTTAACATAAATAATGCATAAAATGAACGTCATAGCAAATTGTGCAAATGCAAACAGCCATACCCAAGAAATATCACCGATGGCGGGCTTATTGAGAAATGTCGTGTAGGAAGTGCAAATCGGCAATAAGAAATAAAATACCATGAAAAAGATGGTGTATGGCACGATAAATTTCTTACGCTTTTGCATATAATCCTTAAATTCACTGCTTTGTGCCACCTTCACATAATCCGGTTTTCCCGCTGGAAGCGTCGTCTTCAGTTGTTCACCATTCAATTCCCTCAATCCTCCCTGTAAAATAGTTTCGCAAAGAGTGTCCCCTTTTATTGAAAGCGCTTACTAAGGATTATAAATTGTTTTGAAAATTCAGTGGGATATTTTTGCGTGAATGGTTGTCACTACAGGGTAAATGGTGGTATTTTAGGGTTGAATGGTACAAATCTTTGCTATCCCTTCATCTCCAGCAGCTGAAACAGTTCCTTCCTCGCCGATCTACTGACAGGTATTTGCGTATGGGCCTTGTCCATTAATGTAACATTGCTTGTTCCATTGAACCATGGCGTGATTTCCTGAATATAGTTGATGTTGACTAGGTAGCTACGATGCGTGCGGAAAAAAGGATAACCTTGCAATTTCTGCTCCAGTTCCTGCAGGGTCAGTTTGCTGACGATCACCTTATCTTTCGTATGAATCTCCAGCATGCGCTGATTCGGAACCGCATAATAAATCATATCCGGCGTCAATACCGCTGTTTTTTCTCCATCGTCAACAAGCAGTTTGGCAGTCGTCTTCTGTTCGGAAAATGACTTGGTCTGCGTGATTGGGCTTGTCTCCTGCAGCCTGCGCTGTAAAAGCTGTTGTCGCACGCGCTGCAATGCCTTTTGAAAACGTGCATCATCAAATGGCTTTAGCAGGTAATCAACCGCATCGACCTCGAAAGCTTGCAATGCATATGCATCATATGCGGTTGTAAATACAAACAAGGGTGGATTATCTTTTGCTTCACGCAATATTCGTTTAGCCGCCTCCATTCCGCTAAACTGTGGCATGTGCACGTCTAAAAAAATGACATCCGGCAAATATGTTCCATAACGTTCCACCAGTTCCCGGCCATTTTCCGCACATGGACAAAGATGAATATCCGGCTCTTTTTCCAGTAAGTACATTAATTCTTCCTGCGCCATTTGCTCATCTTCTGCAATTAGTACGCGTATTTTCACAATATCGCCTCCCTTTTCATTTCTTTTGCATTATAAGAAAGTATAAAATTTAGGCTGTATAAACGTCACTTTTGGGTAACAGCCACGTCCGGCTCCAGCGCCCAGCAACTAGCAAATGGTTTTCGGTGGGGCGAGTAATCGCAGCCCCAGGGCTTTTTGATGGGGCGAGTAACCGCAGCCCCAAACTTCACGCTTCTCTCCTCGAAAAAGAAGTACACTTTTTCTTCGTGCGATGTTAATTCGAGGGAGATTATTCTAGCACTACGATAAGTCAACATCGGTTCGTACCAGTCAAAGGAAGGCCGACTAGAAACGGGCTTGTCGCCCAACGTCGGCATACCCCTGTTGCAGGGGCATGTTTCCTTTATCTCATTGTGAAGCGCTCCAGTTTGTACGTTGCTAAACGGGCGCTTGCGCCTTTGTTCCATGCATGGTAACCGGTATCGAAAACCGTACCTCACTCCCTTGTCCCGGCAAATTGCGAACGATCAGTCCTGCATCTTCCCCCAATAAACTGGTCAGACGCTGATTGACGTTGTATAAACCAGTCCCATGGTTTGGTTCATCTGTCAGCGGTTTTTTTGCAATGACATCCAATAGATCTTGCCGAAAACCACAGCCATTATCATAAACTGAGACATGTATATATTCTCCCTGATTCGTAATATTCACGGCTATTTTGGCACCCTGTAACATGTCGCTTAGACCATGCTGGATACAGTTTTCGACCAGTGGTTGTATCGTTGCTGGCGGAATCAAAACATCGAGCACATCGGTATCACAGGTGAAACTTGTATGCAGCCGATTCATAAACCGTGCGCGGATGATTTCCAGATATGCTTGCACATGTTCACATTCTTTTTCCAGTGTCACCAGCGGATTTGCCACAAGTTTTAAATTAAAGCGCATGAACTGTGCCAGCTGAACGGTAATGTGGCGTGCCTGCTCCGGATCCTTGCGCAAGGATGCAGCGATTAAATGGAGTGTGTTAAATAGAAAATGCGGATTAATCTGGGCTTGCAGATTTCGCAATTCCGCGTCCCTCATATGTGCTTTTAATTTGTCGGCCGCAAGCATTTTCAGCTGATTGCAAAGATACTCGCCAAGACCTGCAGCAACCATGCGTTCCACGGGGCGGATATGTTGCACCTTGCGAAAATAAAAATAAATCACCCTGGTTACCTCGTTTGCTTCCAAAATCGGAATGATGATGGCTGCTTCCAGCTGGCATTTTGGGTGGCTACAGGGGTTTTTTTCACGTGAATCGGCAATCAACATCCGCTTTTGTGCCATTACCTCTCTTGTAAGCGTACCTGCAATAACGTCGCCTTGCCGATGATGTTCTGCTCCAATGCCGACGTGCGCCAGCACATATTTTCGATTTGTGATGGCGACTGCGGCAATATCCAGCCGGTCGTATAACAGCTTTGCCAGTCCTGTAGCCATTTCTGTTGCATCCTCTTCCTTTATAAAAGGCAGTGCTTCTTCGGCAATGGAAAATGCCTGCTTTGTCGCTTTTGCTGCCTCATCTTCCTGTTCTCGTAGCACAATCACAATCATGGCGGTAAAAATAGCAATGGCAATGCTGTTTGACAGGACAAGCGGCAAACCAATCATATCGACAATTCCCACCATGTCTTGTGATTGCGATTGTAAAATGAGCAGCAACTGCATCTGGAGCACAGGTGGAAAAATACCGATAAACAGCGCTTTCCATGGCGAAATAACCCGTTCATCGGAAAAAAAGCGAGCTGTCCATCCTGCCAAAAGCCCTGTTAGCGGATTGACGATTCCATTGGCTAGCCAGCCAATGCCGCCAATATACATGAGATGAATTCCAGCAATCATGCCCGCACCAAATCCAACAACGGGACCGCCCAACAGCCCGGCAATGACGATGGCCATTAGACTGGAACTTACTACGAGCTGGTCCGGTCCCACTGTATGCCAGACAAAATCATGGATGACAGTTTTGCCATCGAGCACAAACCCGGTAATCGTTGAGGCAATACCAAAAATACCAAACACACAAGAATGAACGATAGCCATTTTCCAGCTGAACTCCCGATAAAGCATTGTCTTAAAACCAGGTGTGCGTGTCATGACAAAGGCAATGACCAGCAGTAAACCAAGCCGCTCAAATAGGATTATTGTCATCTCTTTCATGGCCGCTCTCTCCCTGTTCCTGTCTGTGAGAAGATTGCAAATCGCTGCCAGTCATTTAGCGATTCCTTTTTGGCGGATAAAAGGCTGCCAAGTATTGCCGCTGCAAACCCTGATGGAATGGCAATGACACCCGGATTATAAAGCGGGAATATAGCTTCCTTCAAAATCCATCCATGGTCGGGATTCATCACGTTTGGACCAAGCAAAACAACAGTTAAAGAAACGGTAATCCCGCAAACCATTCCGGCAATTACCCCCGTTTGATTAAAACGCTTCCAATAAATAGTTAGCAGCAGCACCGGCAGATTGCTGGAAGCTGCTACAATAAAAGTTAACGACACCAAGAAGGTAACATTGATATTTTCCAGCTGCAGTGCAAACAATGTCGAAATAAGCCCAATGCCAAGGGCAGTCCATCTTGCGGCTCGAAGCTGTTCTTTCTCTGTTGACTTTCCTTTTTTCCAGATATGATGGTAAATATCATGAGAAAATGCCGTTGTCGCGGAAATGACCAAACCGGCGACGACTGCCACAATCGTTGTAAAAGCAATTGCCGAAATAAACGCCAATAGAAAATCTCCGCCCACTTCACCAGCTAAGAGTGGTGCAGCTAAATTTCCCGTCGCATCTGAGGCGACCAATTTTTCATAACCCAAAAACGCTACCGTGCCAAACCCAAGCACGAGCGTCATCATATAAAAAACACCAATGATCCAAGTAGCACTCACCAACGAGCGGCGAACTTCTATCGTATTGCGTACCGTAAAAAAGCGTATGAGAATATGCGGCAAACCCGCCGTCCCAAGCACAAGTGCAAGCTGTAATGAAAATAGTTCGACTGGACTTGCAAACAATTGCCCTGTCATGAAAAATTGCTCACGCAGCGGTGTGTTAGCCGAAACCTTGGCAATCAATTCCGATACGTTCCAATCCAACCGGGAAAATACAATAAGAGACAATAAAAATGTCCCCGACAAAAGTACGACAGTTTTTACAATCTGTACCCAAGAAGTTGCAATCATGCCGCCAAACACGACATAAACCGTCATCAGACTACCAATAATCATAACTGAAATCGAATAATCAATATTTAAGAGCAGCCGGATAAGCAAACCTGATGCGACCAGCTGCGGAATCATGTATAAAATCGAGATTAAAAAAGCCCCGCTCGCCATGGTAAAGCGCATTTTGTTGCTCGGAAAACGTGAACAAACCACATCCCCGAGCGAATATTTTCCCAAATGATGGACAGGTTCCGCGATAAAAAACATCACAACGAGGTAAGATACCAAAAATCCAATCGAATACAAAAACCCATCATACCCATTCAGCGCAATCGCACCAACAATACCTAAAAATGAAGCAGCACTGATAAAATCCCCGGCAATTGCCATTCCGTTTTGCAAGCCACTTAAGCTCCCGGCAGCAATATAAAAATGATTGGTCGTATTGCTACGTTTCGCTGCCCAATATGTAATAATCATCGTACAGACAATGATGCAAATAAAAAATAGAAAATAAGTGAAGTTCATGCAGCATCCCCCTGTACCAGCTTTTTCAACAATCTATCAAATCGCTTCATCACGCTGTAATAAACAAATACCAGAACCCATGTCATGGGAATTTGCAAAAAAGCGTACAGCCACGCCCAGGAGATTTGCATTATCGGAGAAGGTGCGTTCATGATTTCCGGAAAAAAAGTTATTGATAGCGGCAATCCAAAATAAAATAAAAAGGCAAACATCGTAAGCAGCATAACCAGCATTCGTTTTTGTTTCACAAGCTTCTGCAATTCATCCCCCATCTTGTGCACCTGCCCACTTTGTACTTTTCCTTCTATTATATCTATTTTGAATATTAATAGAAGATTGGTTGGTTGTAAAGAGGAAATTTGGGAGAATAGCGTGAACATTAATGTGATATTTCGGTGGTGCCTACCAAAGTTTCGGCATGCCCGACTCGGGAGAGAAGACATTTAAAAACACCCTGCCGATCTAGCAAGCAGGGTGTCGACTGCTAGCATTTCAAATTTATGCCTGAAATGCATCTGTTAAGTTTGTCACGATTTGTTTTTTACGGGATACAACGCCTTTTAAGAATGCGCGATTGTTTTCCAGTGTGACGCCAAATGCTTTTTCCACCTTGTCTACATCTTTTCCAAGTGCCAAAGCATCTGAATTGCTGTTGATAATATCTGTCACGACAAACAGGAACAGACCGAGATTCTTTTCAGCAATTGTTTTTGTCATTTCATCTTCAATTTCCGCCTGGCGCACATACACTTCATCAATATCAACGGTGTTCACCTGCGCAATTTGCACGTTCACGCCATTCATAACAAAAGGCTTTGCGTCCATGGTCAACAATTCGGGGACTGTTTTTGTACTTAAATCAGCACCCGCTTTTAGCATATCCATGCCATATTTTTCCGCCTCGACGCCGGCAATTTCCGCCAATGCTTTTGCTGTATCAACATCAATCTTCGTGCAAGTTGGAGATTGGAACAGCAGCGAATCGGAAATAATAGCCGAAAGTAGCAATCCCGCAATATTCTTCGGAATCTTCACGTTGTTTTCGTTGTACAATTTATAGATGATTGTTGCCGTACAGCCAACAGGCTCCGCCCGAAACATTAACGGTTCTTTTGTTTCAAAGCTGGAAATACGGTGATGGTCGATAACCTCGGAAATGCGCACATCCTTGATGTTGTCCACGCTTTGCGGAAATTCATTGTGGTCTACAAGGATGACACTTTCAACATCATCGCCAACTTTTTCAATCAATTGCGGCGCTTCTACGTCAAAGTAATCCAAAGCGTATTGTGTTTCCAAATTTGGTTCGCCAAGTCTTGCAGCTTCTGCGTTCAAACCAAGCTCCCGTTTTAAATGCGCATAAGCAAGCGCCGAGCAAATTGTATCCGTATCAGGATTTTTATGACCAAAAACCAAAACCTTTGCCATCATTCATTTCTCCTTTATCAAATCAAACTTTCCTATGATTAGTTTAGCATTTTATAGGGCTTTCTGTCACTTCCTGCGTTTGTTGTGCTTTGATTGGGGCGTCCTTGCCAGTTTTATGCTACTGCCGTTTTGCTTTCGTTTTAATTTTTGCCGTTTGTCTCTATAATTAAAGCAGGATGAAAGGAAGTTTTGCAATGAAAGCGGGAAGGAAGTGCCTTATGATGTTTATCGATTCTTTACAGACCCTCTCCAATTTGCTACATTAAAATCAGATACAAAAACGAGGCGATGTACGATGAAAGGAACCCGGCTGATTCTCATCATAGTAATTGCTATCATTGTTGCGATGGCATTGAGTTTTTATTTAATGAAAACAATGATTAAAGATGAGCAAAAAAAAGAAACAACGGCTTCAGTACCATTTAGTACTACAGTCGCAATTGCTGACACGGTTTTTTCGAAAAATCTCCACTAAAAACAAGAAGGGAACTGTTCAAACAGGCTGCCCCTTCTTGTTTTTATCTATCAATCTTAGGATGCACGCTTTTTCACCCCTATTGTCACCATTTGACTGATGATGTGTTCAAAACGCAAATACGTAAATTGAAATATTGGACTTTGAATAAAGGTAAAGATGATACTAAAAATAAACACCGGCCCGCCCAATAAAAATCCGAAAATAAGGACACCGCTCTCCGTAATGATGCGCACACGTCCAATTGGAGCAGATAGCTTTTCCGATATAGAAAGCATGAATCCATCACGCGGACCAGAACCAACTTTGGTTGCATTGTACAAACCGCCGCCGAAGCCCATAATGACAATTCCCGCCAGCATAAACATAATATCAGTCCACTGCTTTTGCGCATAAGGCAAAAAATCCAACCAAAGGAAAAAATCCACAAAAACACCCACTACGACAGCATTAAAAAAGGTGCCGATTTGTATATATTTTTTATCCAATATCAGCGTTACGCAAATCAGTGTCAATCCAATCAAAATATTCCATGTCCCAATCGTCAATCCGATCTTGTCATGCAATCCGACCGTCAGCACGTCCCAAGGATGTACGCCGAGATATTGCATATGTATTGTCAAGCTGATGCCAAGACTGAATATAAGTAACCCACACATAAAAAACACCCATCTGATCAGCTTTTCCATGAAATCCCCGCCTTCTACTTGATGTATGCTTCTATTATAATGCAGAAAACAGATTTTTGTTGCAACTTTGAATTTAGCGGCGTGTGGATTGTTCTGTGACAAGGTTCGGGGAGTGGCTCCTCCTGGAGGCGAGGGGAACCATCCCTTCTTGGGTGTCTTTGTGTTAGTTCGGAGCGGCTTTTCTCAATTCGGAGCAGGAAGCGCCTTTCCCGAGCGACTTTTGATGATCTGGAGCGACTTTCTCGCTTTTTGGAGCGAATTTTTGCAATCTCGAGCGGAAAACATTCCTTCTCGAGCGACTTTGGGCCACTTCGGAGCGACTTTTCCGGAATTTGGAGCGAGAAGCGCCTCGCTCGAGCGACTTTTGATGATTTGGAGCGGCTTTCTCGCTTTTGGAGCGACTTTTTGCATTTTGGAGCGGATAACATCCCTTCTCGAGCGACTTTGGGTCAATTCGGAGCGACTTTTCCCAATTTGGAGCGGAAATCACCTCGCTCGAGCGACTTTTGATGATCTGGAGCGACTTTTTCGCTTTTGGAGCGACTTTGCACCGAGTTGGAGCGACTTTACCAGTTCCGGAGCATCTTCCCCATAATTGGAGCGGCTATTACCAGTATCAAACAACTTTCCTCCCCCCCGAAAAATCCAAGCGCTTTTAAATTAGCTCGTCATCATCTTTTGTACCATGCCAACGCTTTCCTTTCCAATTCCTTTACAAAACTGTCTTTCCCTTCTATATATGCATCCATATCAAAGGGAAATCTTTTTGCTAAATATGATTTCAATTCTCCGTATTTCCTGGCTGCATCGGGATGCGTCCGAAGATAATCCCGAACTGCCAAATGGCGATCTATGTCTTTCTGATTGTCTTGTTGAAAGACGTGAACATGATGGGTCCGCTGCGGCATGCCTTTTCGAAAAAACCTCCTGCCAGCAATCCCGTATGCTCCCATTGCTTCGTATCCAATCGCTTCCATTTCATCTTTCAACATATCGACCTTTTCAACATTCTTTACAACCGGCATTATGTCAATGATTGGTTTTGCTTGCATCCCTTTGACGGATGTGCTGCCGATATGATGGATGTCCAGAAGCTGTTCACCAAAAATGGCTGAAATCCATTTTGTCTCGGCTGCAAATTTTTCCTGCCAATCTAAATCATATGCCACTACCTCCACTTTTCTCTTCACAACACATCCTCCTTCGTCCGGACCGGGTAATTTGGTGATGGAAAAAACTTACGATAACAAACCGAGCTTAACAAGACCATGATAAATTCCATCATCTTCAACGGATGTGGTTACATGAGCAGCTGCATCTTTTACTTTTTGCACTGCATTTCCCATTGCGACACTGTTTGGAATTTCCCGCAACATTTCCATATCATTCAATCCATCTCCAAAAGCATATTGTCTTTCCTTTGGCATTGCCAGTTTTTCAATCACTTTTTCTATGCCTTTTGCTTTTGAGCCGCCATGTGGGATAACATCAAGCGAAACCGGATGCCAGCGGATAAAATCAAATTCCGAAAAGACATTTTCATACTGTTTTTGTTCTCCCTCCGGACAAAACAGCAATGCCTGATATAGCTCGCGTCCTTGGTAATATACCGGATCAAACGTTGGATAAAATCCCACTTTCAGCGAATCAAAGCCTTCCTTGATATAGGCATGTCTCGGTACGTTTGCCTTCATATCTTTTTCATCCATAAAAACAACCGGATGCTGATTCTCAAGTGCTGTTTCCGTCAGCTTCCCAAGCGCTGCTTCATTAAGCGGATTCGTATAAATCACCTCATCTTGAAGCACCACGTATTGACCGTTGTAACTAACAAAGGTATGTATGTCGAGTTCCTTTCGCAAATCCTCAAACATAAATGGACCACGTCCTGTTGCAATGGCTACTTCATGACCCGCTGCTTTTAATTGAAAAACGGATTCTTTTGTTGACGCTGGAAGCTGCTTTTCTCCATTTAGCAACGTTCCATCTATATCAAAAAAAATAATACTTTTTGCCTTCACAGCTGTATTCACCTTCCTAAGATTAATTCTTTTTCTAGTATATCTGGTTCTTGCAACAGAAACCCGGGATTAGCTCAACAAATTTAGGGAAAGCTTAGATTAACAATATTTAACCATTGTTATTGTGAAAGCAAACTTTTACATTGACAGTATGGTTTTACTTAGGTACAATTTAGTTAGTTTGTTACTAAAAGTTATTAAAATATCATTAGGAGTGATTTTGCTGTGACAAAAGTAAAATGGAATATCGATTCAGCACATAGTGGTCTTGATTTTTCTGTAAAACACATGATGGTTTCAAGGGTAAAAGGCACTTTCCATGATTTTGAAGCTTCCATTGTGGCTGATCCGGAAGATTTAACAACAGCGGATATTGAATTTAGTGTAGATTTGGCAAGCATTGACACGCGCAACGAGGACCGCGATAACCACTTGCGCACCAACGATTTCTTTGATATCGAAAATCATCCCAAGTTGACTTTCAAGGCAACAAAAATCGAAAAAACCGGTGACGATGAATATGATGTAACTGGAGATATGACAATCAAAGGTGTTACCAATACAGAAACATTCCATGTAACATACGAAGGTACCGCATCTATGGGCGGAAATGAAGTTGCAGGTTTCACTGGCGAAGGAAAAATAAACCGTAAAGATTATGGCATGACCTATAATGCTGCATTGGAAACTGGCGGTGTTCTGATCGGTGATCAAGTAAAAATATCCATTCAAATCGAAGCGTCAAAAGAAGCTTAAGCATTTTCCATTAAAAAGCGTCCTTTTTGTAAGGACGCTTTTAGTCTATCATATAATCCACTTCAATTTATAGCCATATTTTCTTACCCGAGTGCCACGTCCAGGACCATCATCAAAACAAATCCAAACATCAAACTCATCGATGCCAAATCTTTGTTTCCTTTTTCCTGCGAACCCGGAATAACTTCCTCTGCTACGACAAATATCATCGCACCGGCTGCAAAGCTCAAAGCATATGGCAAGAGCGGCTCCATGAAGGAAACCGCAAAAGCACCGACGACTGCAGCAATCGGTTCAACCATCCCGGAAAATTGCCCATAAAGAAAGCTTTTATTTCGTGACATGCCATCCGCTCGCAGCGGCATCGATACTGCAACCCCCTCGGGGAAATTTTGAATGCCGATTCCAAGTGCCAGCGTTAACGCACCAGCCAACGAAGCTTCTGTTCCACCATTAGCCAGTGCGCCAAATGCTATCCCAACTGCCAAGCCTTCCGGAATATTGTGCAATGTAATCGCCAAAACGAGCAATGTACTGCGCTTTTGCTGACTGGGATTATATCCTTCCGCTTTGCGCATTGGTGTATTGGGATGCAAGTGAGGCAGGATTTTATCAATTCCCCATAAAAATACCCCACCCAGCAAAAATCCCAATGCCGCCGGAAACCAGCTTCCTATCACACTATTCTCCGACATCTCAATCGCCGGAGAAAGCAGTGACCAGTAGCTTGCTGCAATCATAACGCCGCCTGCAAATCCCAGCATGCTATCCAAAAGGCGCTGGTTTAATGATTTTGTCGTATAAACAAGTGCAGCCCCCAGCGCTGTCATTGCCCAGGTAAATAGTGTCGCAAAGAAAGCCTGGGTAATCGGATTAAAATTTTGAAAAAAATCAACCATATTAGAAATAACTCCTCCCGTTCCAAACGAAGTAAAATTTCAATCAGTCGGGGTGAGGCGTGCGGGGACGCAGGTCACAGACGGACGGTTTCCCCCAAGCTTCTTTGACATTCCAAGCTTTGATGTCGAGGTCCTGCTGTCCGTTAATTTTGCAATAAAAAGTGTCCCAAGACAACTTTTCCGTCCTACATCCACTGCATTTTCCTATTCCCATTGATAAGCAAAAATATCATTCATTGCCCAATATATGCATTGGCGCCCATGAAGTGCTATGTACGAAAAACTGAGTCATTTCGGCAAACGTATAATGCTATATTATAGCTTAAATCCGAATAGACTGCCGAAAAAACGTTTCAAATTTTCCATCATTAAATATTTTAAGAGCAGTTACGCCCCGGTGTATGGCAGGTTGCATTTCTCCATGCGGCAACAGAACGGATATTTTTAATGGATCATGAAAGGCGATATACCTTCCTGTGACATTCACCCAGCAACATGCATAAGATACATAGGATAATTTTAGCGAAAAGGAAAGGAATGAAACACATGGTTTTTTATCCATTTTTCCCCGGCTACCCCTTCCATCACCATTACCCATATCATACCGCACCTATTTACCATGGCGGCCATTGGGGCAGACCGCCAATATATCACCACTTTGGGTACCCGTTTGGATGGCGGTATGATGAAACGCCTGATGACCTTTTGCCAGATGATGCAAAAAGACAAAGAGATCATGGGAATCAGCCATTTGTCGTAAATATTGAAGAGGAAACCGAGGGGAATAATACATTTCGAACAGCGTTATGGACCGGAAAGCATTTGCAGGTGACATTAATGAGCATTCCCGTGGGAGAAGATATTGGGCTTGAAGTTCACCCGGACGTGGATCAATTTTTGCGGATTGAAGAGGGGCAAGGCTTTGTGCAAATGGGACCGACACAAAACAACCTGGATTTTGAACGCGATGTTGACGATGACGATGCCATCATGGTTCCGGCTGGCACCTGGCATAACGTCACCAATACCGGCAATAAACCGTTAAAGCTATATTCCATTTATGCTCCGCCAAATCACCCGTTTGGCACGGTACATGAAACAAAAGCAGACGCTGAAGCGGCCGAGGGCCATTACAGCCATTAGTCCGAACGATTTCACATTATTTAACAAACATGCTGAACACATGATGTAGCGGCAACACATGTGTTCAGCGTTTTTACATCGACCTTGAAATAAAATCTTCGGCATCGAGAATACGTCCTTCATTTGACAAAATGCATATTAAAAAATGTACAGTTCTGAAAAACATGGCATAATAGATACAGAAACATTACATTTTCACACAGTATAAAAAACATATGATACTCTACTATTGAACAGCTTTTTGCGAATTGTTGACATGCTTGCCACATTTTATTCGTTGGGATATTCCTCAGTTAGCACAAGATTACTTTGGTATGATTCAGGAAAAACAATTGTTTTTAATAATTTATCTCTTATCTGTACTCACCTTGCCCTTCCACGATATAACAAAATCCCCTCCTTTTCCGAAAAGTTGTGATAAATTTGTCCTCCTTCACCATTTTATCCCATCTCAACGCAGATTCTGGAATTATTTTGGAACAAAAACAAAATTATGTGGACCATGACCGTCTTTTCAAAGAATTAATTAAAACGTTTTTCCAAGAATTGTTGGTCTGCATAACCGGCTCACGCGGACGTTGCCATAAGATGTGCGATCTTGTCTGCATTCCTCTATCCCCCACTTATTAAATAATGAACTCGGGTTAAAATCGCCGGGTCTTGTGTCAACCCAAGTACCAACATCGTGTTGACTCAAACCAATCGGGATTTTACAGGCAGTTTTCCCCACCCAAAGCTTCTTTGACTTCTTTGAGCTTTGAGGTGGGGATTTTTCTGCTTGTTAATCTGTGACTAAATGAATCAGAGGGTCTGTCCCATGGCTCAATCGATGAACTACTACAATGAAAGACCATACCCTTAAGCAGTTGGATAGGGGTATCGCACATCCTTTTTGTCTTACAGGGATATGGGCATTTAAGCGATCAAAAGACATGGAGTTTTGCAAACCTCCAATAGCTAGCCCTAATTTTTCACTTACAACAAATTCAAATTCTTTAGCAGCACCGGTCTATTTTTCATTCCGCCTCCAAGCGTCATAAAACCAAGCGTTTCGTACATCTTATATTTTGGAAATGATATGATATTATCCGTTTTTGAGCGTTCACTTTGATGATCAGCCGCAACAGTGGCTACATAATTAACCATCATATAGTCACAGTAGTCAAGAAACTCCTGGACCACGCTTTTCCTAAGTTCCGTGTCCCAGGGATCATTGAACAAGGAAATTTTTTCAATCGTGGCGATAGATGTACCCATCTCAAATTCAAAATCACTCTTTAGGAGGGTTTCCATCAGGTAGACTTCATCATCCGATATAATATTTGCACGTTGCCAATTAGAGTTATTCGGTTCAAATGTGTGCATGTTATAAAAGTTAAAAATAATATTGCCTATCACTTCTCGATCCTTACCAATGTAACCGTTAACCTTTCCATAGCCGTATACCATATTTAGTTCCTTATCATAATTTTGGGTATACATAATATAAACTTCTTTCATTACAATTGGTTACCCCCTTTGAATATGGCGATTTTTTTAGATGAAATAATCATACATTTTTATCTTGGTAATCAGAACAGAAGAACGAAATACTAAATGACAAAACATACTGGAAATTAATTGTATTACAGCAGGTAATTATCTGAAACTTTTTTGTACTAATTGCATTGCGGTTATTCTAATAACCTTTCCAAAACGTAATTTTTCCGAACGTAGCCCAACTCGGCATCGGAATTCACCTATTGATATGCTTTACTGATTGATCTGCCCCTGCAAGCAGCATTGGCAAGTGGGACGTTTAACCAGCGTAAGCGAAAGATACATTGTGTTAGAGCACATCAGAAATTGCAATAAACTGATGTGGATGAGACCGTAGAAGGCTGGAGCCTGTCTCCTATTCAGTATCTAACCAATCTTTTCATAACCAATCTGTAACATCCCCTCCCCCACATCCGAACACCCAAATCAATAGTATGGTAGAATCTATATAGTTATTATTTACAGTAAAAGGGAGGTAAAAGAAAATGCCCGTTCAAGAAGGTTTTATAGATGTGACAGGAGGAAGGGTCTGGTACCAAGTGCATAATCCGCATGCGACCCAGACACCTGTTGTTATATTGCATGGCGGTCCTGGTTCATCGCATTATTCACTAAGCGTCCTGGATGTACTGGCTGATGATCGTCCTGTAATTTTTTACGATCAGTTGGGATGCGGAAAATCTGACCGTCCAAAAGACACTTCGCTATGGCATATTGATCGTTTTGTAAAAGAGTTAGGGCAAATTAAAAAGGCTTTAAATCTAAAAGAATTTGATATTCTTGGACATTCATGGGGCACAACTTTAGCCGCAGCTTATTACTTATCATCTCCCGACGGCGTTCGCAAAATTATTTTCTCCAGTCCTTGCTTGAGTGCACCGAAATGGGCAGAAGACCAGGCGAAAAACCGTGAGAAATTGCCTGTCGATGTGCAAATCACTTTAAAAACAAATGAGAAATTTGGAACAACCAACTCACAGGAATACAAAAAAGCTACCGAAGCATTCAACAAACATTTTGTCTGCAGGATTGAACGTGACCCCGATGAAACCAAAAAAAGCAAGCAATACAAAAATACGGAAATCTACAACCTGATGTGGGGTCCATCAGAATTTCATGTGACGGGAAATTTGAAAGATTTTGATTGCACCGATCAACTGAAAGACATCACGATTCCAACCCTGTTCATGTGTGGTAGATATGATGAAGCAACACCTGCATCAACGGCATATTTTGGCAGTCTTGCTCCGAACAGTAAATTCCATGTATTCGAAAACAGTGCACATATGGCGTATATTGAAGAACCGGAGGAATACGTGCGGGTTGTGAACGATTTTTTGAATGAATAGGAAACTCTGCTTGGTTTGCTTCTACTCCTTGTCATTTATCAGCAAACCAGCACTTTTTGCAGGGTTCTGCATTCTATTTGCAGAATCCTGCTTTCTATTTGCTGTTTCTTGCTTTCTATTTGCAGTTTCCCGCTTCCTATTTGCAGAATATCGCCTCCAATTTGCAGTTTCTCGCTTTCTATTTGCAGGGTCCCGCTTCCTATTTGCAGTATCCTGCTTCCTATTTGCAGAATATCGCCTCCAATTTGCAGTTTCTCGCTTTCTATTTGCAGAAGCCTGCTTCCTATTTGCAGAATCTTGCTTTCTATTTGCAGAAGCCTGCTTCCTATTTGCAATCCCTGCTTTCAAGCCTATCTCATACAGCAGGGTTGCAGTACCCAATCTGGTTTTATTCCTAATATTAATTACATCCAGCTACAGTACTAGCCCGGAATTTATTATAATGGCGGACAATTATAGCACAGGATGCATTTTAACCATGGAAAAAGGGACGTATCGGCTTAACCGTTATGTCCCTTTCACCATGTTCGGTTATCCCATTTCTTGGGGTTCGTTGTAACCTTGAATCATATTCGCAATATGTGCGTAGGCCCCGCCTGCACGCAGAGCAGCAGCAACCATAATCGCTTCGCCAAGTTCCTCGTTTGTTGCACCTTGTTTTGTTGCGTTTTTCGTGTGCACATCAATGCAATATGGACATTGTGTGGTCGTAGCAATAGCCACAGCGATAATTTCCTTCAATTTAGCACTTAATTTTCCGGCTTTCATTGCTGCATCACTAAATGTCTGATATCCTTTAAAACCATTTGGAGCAGCTTTTTCCAATTGGCCAAGTTTCTTCAAATTGCTGCGCTCATATAAGGCGTCATCTGCCTGGCTATTTTTCGCCTCATGCACATGCGTGCTATGCGTTACTGCTCCTCCTGCTTCCAAAGCTGCAGCGACAAACGCTGCTTCGGTCAATTCCTCCAGCGTTGCACCGGCTTTTTTTGCATTTTTGGTATGCGTGTCAATGCAATACGGGCACTGTGTAATATGTGTAATTGCAATGGCGACAATTTCCTTTTCCTTCCTGGATAGAGCCCCTTCTTCAAAAACGGACTTGCCAAATTCATCAAAGGCTTTCCATTGCTCAGGTGCAAGTTCCTTTGCCTGGGATAAATTTTTCACAGTTTCTTTTGTGTATAGGCTGGTCGACATATTTAGCACTCCTCCATTTGAATTTTTATCGCAGTATTAACTGGCTGTAAGACCTCCACTGAATGTAGTTTCACTTTATGAAGTATTGACAGATTCTACCGTATTCCTTATTTCAATCGTAACACGCTCATTGGAATGGCAACAAGCGTTGTGCATTTTTACTATTTTTCACCTTTGAATGGGGAATAATGATAATATA
The DNA here is from genome assembly GCF_030732005.1 of Tigheibacillus jepli. Lineage (GTDB taxonomy): Bacteria > Bacillota > Bacilli > Bacillales > Amphibacillaceae > Tigheibacillus > Tigheibacillus jepli. The sequence goes on from NZ_JAROCA010000026.1 coordinate 34,526, forward strand.
ACCGCAAGAGCCGATGTATCAAACCCTTTATTGATGGTGAAAAAATAGAGCAAACCATAGGACCGTTTTAGGCAAAAACGCGTTAACAAAAAGCAGGCATCCAATGCGTGCCTACTTTTTTTGTATACCTATCTCCTATTCATTTCCTCGGCAATCAGTTTGTACGAATGAATCTTATCTGCATGCGAATGGGTAATCGTTAAAATCATGATCTCATCAGCATGGTATTGCTCCTGCAGCTGCTCAAGTTTTCTTACGACATGGTTTGGCTCTCCAATAATCATACCTCGCTTCATTTTTTCCAGTTTTTCTTTATCCTTTTCTTCAAGTACATAACTTTTTGCTTCTTCGATGGATGGAACATACTCGCCACCGCCGTTTGCCGTTTGCAATTTCCATATAAGAGAACTTGTTGCAATTTCTTCCGCTTTTGCCGCTGTTTCAGCACAAATAGCCGAAACCGTCAGCAAAACTTGCGGCTGTTGTCCTGTTGGTCCGGACTGAAAAGCATCGCGATATGCTTGAATGATTGCAGGCCCGTCAGCATCACTCATAAACTGGCCAAATGCATAAGCCAGACCATTTTTTGCTGCCAGCAATGCACTTTTTTTACTTGTACCCAGAATCCAAGGCATTGGCGGCGTTTCCGGAATTGGTGCAGCTCTTAGTTTATCATCTTCATTGTTTACAAAGCGAACCAGTTCTTCTACCAGTTCTGGATAAGCATAAACTTTTTGCAAAAAATTATCGTTTAATGCATTGGTTACTTCAGCAGAACCGCCCGGTGCACGCCCGAGTCCAATATCTATCCGCCCGGGAAACAACGTCGCAAGCATATTGAATATCTCCGCCACTTTATACGGCTTATAATGTGGCAATAATAATGCACCGCTTCCAATCCGAATCTGCGTTGTCTGGGCTCCGATGTAACCAAGCATTACTTCAGGTACAGAGGAAGCAATTCCAGGTAAATCATGATGTTCCGCAATCCAAAATCGCATGTAGCCAAATTTCTCTCCGGCTTGAGCCAGTTTTACGGATGCATCCAATGCGTCTTGCGGCGTTTGCCCCGAAGAAATAGGCGATTGATCCATGATGCTTAATTTCACTCGGATCCCCCCTCTTTTTGCTCTGGCGTTTCACGTAAGACAAGGTGAAATTCCCCGACTTGTCCAGGATGATAAAGATTGGTGATCGATGTCGCATATTTCCGAATCGTCCCCCGGAAGGCAAGGTTCTTTTCCGGGATCTTCACATCAAATGTTTGTTTGTACAACAAGCTTGTTATAGCGTGATAATTTTCGCTTGTTACATTAAATACAACAGAAATTATTCGCAGTCCTCTCGTAAGTTCTTCGTTGTAGGCTTCAACAGGAATGGTTATATCGTTTAGCAAAATTTTGCTTGCCATTAAATCGTCTCCTTTATCGCAGTATTAACTGGCTGCAAGACCCCCACTTCAATCACTTGGATTAAATCAAAAATGATAAGTGGGGGTCAACAGAAAGTCAAACGCCCGATTGGTTCAACTAACATTCAGTGGGGGAGAAAGGGACCCCCCACTGAATAAAGTTTCACTTTATAAAAATCATAGCATTAACACGAACCAAAAGCCAAAAAGGTGCAAGGTGTGCTGATGCAAGTTTACCTTAGGAAAAAATATGAGTTTTACGAAAAAGGTCTTGACATATACAAACTGTTATGAATATAGTTGTATTTAAGTAATAAAGTTTCCTTAGGGAAAAATAAAAGGGAGTGTTCAACATATGAAGAAAATTGGAGGGTATTTCATCCTTGGCTTTATCATTCTGCTTGCGGCATGTAATGCGGAAGGAGCATCCACTTCATCCGATGAAGGGAAAATCGGTGTAGTAACAACCATCGCCCAAATCGCCGAACCATTATCCGTCATCGGCGGAGAACATATTCACGTGGAAAGTCTCATGGGTCCATCCATCGACCCCCACGTGTACAATGCTACACAAAGTGATATGACAAAAATCGAAAAAGCAGACGTTATCTTTTACAACGGATTGAACCTGGAAGCAAATATGACCAGCATGTTAGAAAAAATAGCTGAAACCAAGCCCGCTGTCGCAGTCGGGAACGCCATCCCGCAAAATTCCCTGCTGAAGGATGACAAAGGTTCCGTGGATCCGCATATTTGGTTTGACATCGACCTTTGGCAAAATGCCTTGGATAGTGCCGTGGAAACGCTGAAAAAGCATGCCCCGGAGCATGCGGATTACTTTGAAGAAAATAAACAGGATTATTTTTCGCAGTTAGCGGCGCTAAAAAAAGATGCTGCAAAACTGGTAGATATCCCGGAAAAACAACGTTATCTTGTAACGGCACATGATGCTTTCGGTTATTTCGGACGCATGCACGATTTGCATGTAATCGGACTGCAAGGGCTAAGCACAGAAGACGAGGTAGGCGTTTCGGACATCAATGATACGATCGCAATTATTGAAAAATATCAGGTGCCAGCCATATTTGTAGAAAGCAGTATCAATGCAAATACCATCGAGGCCGTTTTGGAAGGAGCAAAAAGCAAAGGAATGGATGTGTCCATCGGCGGTGAGCTGTTTTCTGATGCCATGGGAAAACCGGGTACAGAGGAAGGAACGTATCTGGGGATGTATCGCCATAATATCGAAACCATTTATCAAGCGCTAAGCGGAGGTGCTAAGCAATGACAGAGCAAGTGCTAACCGTCGAAAATCTGGCAGCGGCATATCGAAAAAACACGGTGCTGCATGATATTCATTTTACAGTAAATGCCGGTTCGCTAACAGGCATAGTCGGCCCAAATGGGGCGGGAAAATCCACATTGATCAAAACAATACTGGGACTCCACCCTGCTTTATCAGGCAAAGTAAGTTTTTTTCAATCCACATACGAAAAAGCCAAGCGAAAAATAGGCTATGTCCCGCAGCGCGGTTCCGTTGACTGGGACTTTCCCACGACGGCATTGGATGTGGTTACCATGGGGCTTTATGGCCAAATTGGCTGGTTCAAATGGCCATCCCGCTTCCATAAAGCAAAAGCGTATGAGTCATTGGAAAAGATGGGGATGGCTGATTACGCAAATCGGCAAATCAGCCAGCTCTCCGGCGGCCAGCAACAGCGGGTGTTTTTAGCACGTGCATTGGTACAAAACGCAGAAATTTACTTCATGGATGAGCCGCTTGCAGGTGTTGATGCCGCGACGGAACGTGCCATCATGGCCATTTTGAAGGAGCTGAAGGCCGCAGGAAAAACAGTCATGGTTGTGCATCATGATTTGCAAACCGTCCGGGATTATTTTGATCATGTCCTGCTGTTAAATCGTACCGTGATTCAGTACGGAAAAACCGATCACGTATTTACAAAGGAAAATATCGCCCGAACCTACGGGGGAAATATGCGCTGGATGGGGGTGGAAAATCAAGATGGGCTCCCTTCTATTCAGCAGTAATACACAGTGGGTGCTGTTAAGTACAACAATCTTGGGAATTGCCGCCGGTACGATTGGCAGTATCGCGTACTGGAAGCGACAGAATTTAATGAGTGATGCACTGTCACATGCCGCCTTACCTGGTGTTGTCGTTGCCTTTCTGCTGTTAGGTGAAAAAAAGCTCTTCGTTTTGATTATTGGCGCGGCAATCAGTGCATTGATTGGCGCGTTATTCATCCAAGTCATTCATGCGAGCAGCAGAATCTCAGAAGACGCTGCAATGGGGATGATTCTGTCTATCTTTTATGGGCTTGGCGTTATGCTGCTAACGATCTCCAATCGAATTGTAAGCGGAAATCAAAGTGGGCTGGATAAATTTATCTACGGGCAGGCAGCTGCGATGGTAAAGACCGACGTTTTTACGATGTTGTTCTTGGCATTGTTGGTCATTTTGATTGTATTTCTCTTATTCAAAGAGTGGAAAATTTATTTGTTTGATCCGGTCTTCGCAAAAGGGATTGGCCTGTCCATTAAAGGAATGAACATCATCTATACGGCATTGCTCGTAACGACGATTGTGATTGGAATTCAAGCGGTTGGCGTCATCATGATGGCCGCACTGCTTATTACACCGGCGGTAAGTGCACGCTACTGGACACAATCATTTAAGATGATGCTGCTTTTGGCAACTTTTTTTGGCGGTATATCAGGTTCGGCCGGGACATTCATCAGTGCATACGGGAGCGGCTGGCCGACTGGGCCATTCATTGTTGTGGTCGCTTCTAGCATCTTTATTTTCTCTCTTTTTTTCGGCAAAGAAAAAGGAATCCTTGTTCGCCACATGCAATTTCGGATGCATCAAAAGAAAATCGCTCTCCAGCCACCCGGTTCGAGACAAAGGGAGTGGAATAAATGACCTATACGGCTTGGATTATCCTGACCGCTGCATTAGTTGGACTTTCCTGCGGGTTGATCGGCGTGTTTCTTATATTACGTAAAACAGCTATGATGGCTGATGCAATCAGTCATACTGTTTTACTTGGAATTGTCATCGCTTTTATCATCACCCGCGAAGTCAGTGGCATGTATATGGTTATCGGCGGTATTTTGGCAGGTTTGCTGACGGCCTATCTTGTGCAATGGCTTCATTCACTTGAAGTACAGCATGATGCCTCCATGGGGATTGTGTTTACAACGTTGTTTGCCATCGGTGTGATTTTAATTGCAACATCAGCCGGAAATGCCCATTTGGATGTGCAGCATGCCCTAATGGGGGAAATTACTTTCATTCCGTTTCAAACCATTTCGCTGCCACTGCTTGGAGATATCCCGCAAGCAACCGCTATGCTTGGAATCGTATTTCTTGTGGTCCTGTTTTTTATTATCGCCTTCTATAAGGAATGGAAGATTACATCCTTTGACCCGGCACTTGCAGCGAGTGTTGGAATCCCGGTGCTATTGATGCACTATTTATTTATGAGTCTCGTGTCCGTCACAACGGTTGCTTCATTTGATGCGGTGGGCGCCATCATGGTCGTTGCGATGCTAATTACACCAGCCGCTTCCGCCTATCTCTGGAGTGATCGGGTTTCGGTGATGCTCGTGTTAAGCAGTCTCTTTGGGGTCGTTTCTGCTGTCGTTGGCTACTTGATCGCGGCGTGGATTGATACCTCCATATCCGGCTCTATGGCATTCGCGACAGGACTGGTATTTCTCATCAGTTTTCTCTTTTCACCGACACATGGATGGATTGCAAAATATGTTCGCCCAAAACAACGGGGTTACGTGAAAGAATAGCGACCTTTACCAAACTTCGATACAGCAAAAAAATGCCACACGGAGGTTGCGGAACGGGAAAAAGCCAGCTTTTGCCAACCTTTCATATGGCAGAAAAAGCACGCGCACATGTCAACCGCATGTGTATGCGTGCCTTTTTATACTCAAAGAAAATAAAACCCAATTCCCATAATGACATAAGCCGCCAACAAAACCAGCCCGTCAAACCAATTGGAATCCCCATCATTGGAAAGCATAATCATCAGCAGTACCGCGGTAACCATACTAATTAACTCTGGCCACGTAAAGACAAGCGGCATGGATGTTGCAAACAGAAGCGACAGCAAAACAAGAATTGGCAGAACGAACATGGCCACTTGAAGTGATGAACCAACAGCGATTTCAACCGCAACGTCCATCTTGTTTTTGTAAGCCATTAAAACCGCTGACGCGTGTTCAGCGGCGTTTCCGACGATAGCAACAATAATGATTCCGATAAACAGTTCAGACCATCCGAACGTCTTTCCGACAATACCAAATGTATCAACCAGATGCTCTGAAACGTAGGCAACAGCAATTGTTGCTACAGCAAGCACAAGGATCGCTTTGGCCTTGCCCCATTCCGGTTCTTCTTCCTTTTCTTCGGTTTTACTTTTCTTATCATTGGTCGTATAAACACCGCGGTGCGTTACAAATTTGAACAACAGCGCAGCCAAGTATAAAATGATTAAAATGATGGAAATCCCTACACTCAGAATCATCGTGTCATGATCGTTCATTTTATATGTGAACACTTCCGGAATAACAAAAGCGACAATTACTGCAAATATAAGCAGCCCTGCATTATGCCGCGCTTCGTAAATATCAAACGATTGGCGTTTGTATTTCAGCCCGCCTACAAAAAATGACAGTCCGGCGACAAGGAGCAAATTTCCCAATACAGAACCTGTTAACGATGCCAAAACGATACCAATGAGTCCAGCTTTCAATGAGAAAATGGAGATAATTAGTTCCACCGCATTACCAAATGTCGCATTCAGCAGTCCGCCAACCCTGGGCCCCATAATGATTGCCAAGCTTTCTGTTGCCCTTCCAATCAATCCGGCCAATGCTATGATTGTCAAACAGTACACAACAAACATGAGCACAGGCGACCAGTGAAAAATGGCTCCAATTACCGAAACTGGTACACCAATTACGGTAAGAATTGTAAATAACTTTTCCATCATTTCCCTCCCTGCTTTTTATTCCATTCATTATTAGAATACCCTTTTGTGGATATATTATTGCAACAAATCATGTATGGTAAATTCAAAAGCAAATCATAACCAAAGGTAGATGGAAATCCTTACATATTGACTAATGGCTATAACTGGTTTCAGTATTCAAAAGGCAGTTGAACAATCCGAGAATGTGTTATTTACTATCTGCCACAGCATTTTTTATATTTTTTCCCGCTGCCGCACGGGCATGGATCATTTCTCCCAACCTTTACGTTTTTCGTCTCATTACTGTTGCTTTGCGAAAAAGTGTCTGCGGGCAATGGTTGTAAATGCTTTTTCTCCTGTTCTAATAACTCTGATGAAGTATAACCTTTCAAAAACCATTCTCTCGTATTATTCATCAATTCAACAACTTTTATCATTAGTGATTCTACCGTTTCCATATGGTTGAATTCGAGGTTATGGCTTAAAAATTCCAGGACATCATTAGTTCCATCACCAATCCTCGTTGCATAGACACACTCTTCTGCCAGGTTGTCCGCTTCTGCATGATCTATTTCAAAATGATGCGTAAGAAAGTTGACCAACTGCATATAGCTTTTATTTTTTTCCACGTAATCCGGTTCGCCTGCGGTGATGAGTTGTTGTTTTGTGAAAGGATAATATGGCAGGTCTTTTCTTAACTGATGTTCTTTTTTGACCCTCTCAGAATCGAATACCCTTATATTGGAAAAACCCTCTTCATCTATTCGCATTTCCTCATTGTAGCTATTCGAATTTTCGATGACAGTCATGTATTCCACAACGTTTATCTTTTCTTTTGTATAATTTTCTACCATTTTAACCAGCTGTGAGCTGCTTAATGTCCCGTAATAATACAAAAGGCCGCGAGTCAATTTTATCCACGCTGTATTTCGTTTAATCGTCTTTTTGATTTTTGCATCGTTTTTCAAGTTGATAATTTGCTCGGTAAGATCACTAGGAACAGCCACAATCTGCGTCCCGTTTAACGTTCCGGTGTAAATCAAACCTGTTGTACGAAAATAGTCAATTTGTTCCGGCTCAAGGTCTGGAGCAATCATTTTTCCACCTTTGCTTGCTATATCCGTTAACAATTTAAAGCGTTCATTGTCCCAAACGGAGCAAATGCTTGTAAGAAAACCGGCTATTTTTTCTTGCAATAACGCAATCAGCTCATCTTTTTTCAAACTGCTCGCATTTTTTATTTGCAAGTTTTTTCTTATCTGATCCAGTTCGTTTTTGGTATATCTACTTAATGCTTCATCAAGCTTAAAAGGTACGTTGATGAAGCCCCAATGCTTTTTATACTGTTCGTCATGTTGCTTATTCTAGCTTCTTTCAATGCATCCAAAGCCTTCTGTAACATTTGTTCTGTTTCCTTATCTATGGTTTTTCGTCCATCTTGTTCATCTGCTCTCTATTATTATATTGCGTTCATATTACTACTATACCAAAATAATGGAGGGAAAATACATCTAGTAACCATATTTTGGTAGTCAAACATACAAAAAAGTATAATCCGCCATTCCCCTTTTTACCTTTTGCGAAATGGCTATTGACTGTCAAATTGCGAAAAGCTGCTCGTTAAGCTCCTGACAGGAGTTTGATATCCGGCCCCGGTGCCATCTTTTACATGGTCATGCCGGCGCAGCTTATGAATCCTCCAAACATGCAGTCCATTGGTCTTACAAAAAATACCGGCTACATGTACCTGAAAAGGCTATTCGCTGCAATGCCATTGCACCAGGTGGTTAGCAACCAATATTGGTTCCACTATGAAAAATATCAATACTTTCGGCATGGGACGCACCAAAGCAGTACAAGCTGTCATGCCAAAAGTTGGACACCTGCCCCTTTAACAATAAGCTCAACAAAAAAGGTGGTTAACCCTTCTTGAATTAACACAGTCATTCGTTTAATTCTAAAGGAACGTTAGTATTTAGTTGGGAATTTGTCTCCAAAAGCGTTTCTTTTGCTCTTTTTGTTGGAACCCACGAGATTTGTAAAAGGGTATACCAAGTTCATTCCCTTCTTGTACAGATACATATTGTTCGGTTGCACCTTTCTTTATATGTTCCTTGGTAAATGCATCTAAAAGTTCTGTGCCTATCCCTTTATATCTGTACACATCGTCCACATAAAAAACAAAAATCTCACTAACACCAGGTTCAGTGATGGTTCCTCCAATTGTTCCTGCAACTTCCTTATCTACCATCGCTACGTGAGTATATATAACTTTTACAATATCCTCAACAACTCGTTTATGGTTATACCAATACTCTATATTTTTAATTTGATATTCTTCACTATAAAAACCTTCGACAGTTTGTCGCCAACCTGTTGAACAAATTCTACTAATTTCTTTTGCATGTTCCGTGGTTGCTTTAATTATTGAAATATTCATGTTTACTACCTCCATACTTTATATTCCGATAACTAATATAATATTGTTTCCATGAAGTTGAATAATTTCCGGAATAGTTTAAACATGTTATTCTTGTCATTCTAGTGATTGTACTAACCATACTTTATACCCATCTGGATCTGCAATAATCGCTTCTTTTACTCCCCATTCTCGATTAATTGGTTCTTGTACAATTAATCCTCCAGCTTCCTTAATTGAGGAAACTGCTGAAATTACATCATCCACCAGCAATTCGATTACTATCCCCTTCTCAACTGGTTCAGGCTGATCAATAATGTGTAACAATATAGTCGTGTGATCATCACTCGTTCTAAAAGTAAAATAAGCCATACTTTCATCTACATATCCCTTTTGTAGATGAAGGACATTCTCGTAAAAATGAATAGACTTTTTCAAATCTTTTACAGGTATTATAATTGTATTTAGTCTTTCAATTTGAAAATCTGCCATGGTAAAAATCCTTTCCTCCATATTATTTTAAAAATGTCTCTAAAACTTTAATAACTTTTCGGATTTCATCTTTATTGATAGAGAAGTATTTCGTAGTCCCTTCTTGTCGTATCTTCACAAGATTCGATTGATGTAACTGATTCAATTGGCGTGATACTGTGCTTTGATTCATTTCTAATTTATTTACGATTTGTTGAGCATACATTTCTTCATAGTTTGCTAACAAGTTGATTATTTGAAGTCTGTTTGCATCACCTAAACCTTCAAACGCTAAATATAATTCATTCGTCTTAAACACTTCTGTCCTTTTTATATCTTCTAAAAGAAAAGGCTCAAACATAAGAAAAATATGTTTTTCCAATTCGTAAGAAGTAATAAGTCTACCCATATTAGGTACAGGTATAAATGTAATAAATTCCGCCCTATTTATTCTATCCGCGTCGTTTATATCTGGATATAAGCCAGTAATATTATATATAGCTTCTTCATTTGTTCCATACGATTTATTTATAAGTGAAATATTCGTTGATTTCCAATCAGATATATAGTCCTTCTTACTGTCCCAAATTTCTTTGAAACCAAATTCCCAGACTCCTTTAAGTAGGCTAATAATTCGTTTTTTTATTCCAGTAATATCGTTATATATCGGAAGAATTTCATCAATTTTATCTACAGACCAACTCTCAAGTACTGCTTTTAATGCATTATGGCGATTTCGATCACCCTTTAATTGGTCTGTTTCTAAACTAACTTCCTTCATTATCTCTTCTACCGCTGGTATTGTCGGTAAGTGTTTGTAATAATAATCCATTGACTCTTTAATTCCGTAAATAACAAGTTCGGCAACTTCATCTTCATTTAGCCCTTCCCACCAACCAACAAATTCCTCCCATTCTTGACTAAGGTTTTTAGCATGTTTGATATAGTAATCACGTAAAATTACTCCATGAGCAAATACAGTCCTTAATATTTGTAATTCTTCTTTAACGCTTTCTGGCAAATTGTTAGATAAGTGTTTTATTGATGCTATTTGAGCCGAAGAATTATTAGAAAAATAATCAAGTAGTTGAATATGAGTGAAAATACCTATTCCTAAAGATTCCTTTATGTTCAACTTAGTTTGCGGATAAGTTGTAATGAATAAATTCCTTTCCATTATTTCGCCCCGTTTATTCAATTATTGAATATCTGTATATTCGATAATACTATATTATTTAATATAATCTTAAAAGTCAATAATGAATTTAGAGGATGAGAAAAAAACCATGTGGTTAATAACAGTGGTAGAGGTTGGTATCTTCCTGGTGGTGTAGTGGGATAAGGGGAAACTTTAGAACAAGCTGTTATTCGAGAGGTTAAGGAAGAAACAAATTTAACAGTTGAAGTTGGTGAAATTATAGTTGTGAATGAAGCAATGTTTAAAGAAAAGGGACATCACGCTTTATTTATAACATTCAAAGTTAAAGTCACCGGAGGGGAAATCTCTATTATAGATAAAGATGAAATCTCAGAAATAGAATGGATAGACATGAAAAGGGCTAATGAATTAATGCCTTATCATCCTAATGGAGTTGATAGCTTACTTAAATCCTCATCTCTCTATACATTTCAAGGATAATAGACTTTGGCCTTCGTTCAGCTTAAGGGGCGCTTTAATTAATAAGCTCTTTCAAAACAATAAAAAAGGTTGGGTAAATATTAAATAATAGCCCAACCTTTCCTTGCTAAATTTATTGGTAATAATGCCGATAAAAATGTATAAAAAATTGCACGAAAAATCTGAACTTGTGTAATATTCGTGCAATATAAAATATTAACTTATGTTATCTCCATTTAACGGTGAAATTAATAAAGCACTCAAATATATCAATGTTTTTGAGTGCTTCGTTTATTTAGAAATACCGGTGGTCGGGGTCGAACCGACACTCCCGAAGGAACACGATTTTGAGTCGTGCGCGTCTGCCAATTCCGCCACACCGGCATAGAATCATCCTTTTGCAAAAAAACAATTTCAAAAGCGACGTTAATTATTATGCTACTAAAATTACTTGATGTCAAGAAAAAATTAAAAAATTGCGTTGGACACAAGCGTTGTCCAACGCAATCCGTTCACTACTGAAAATCAACATCAATTTTTTTCGTACTTTCATTTTTTGTCTTTGGCATTCTCACTTCTAGCACACCGTTTTTATAGGTTGCCTTTACATCCTCGTCTGATACAGCAGCAGGAAGCTCCAGCATACGGGAAAATTTTCCTTGGTACCGTTCTTTACGATACATATCTTCTTCTTTTATTTCACTTGATTTATGAATGGTGCCGCTTAATTTCAGAACGTTGTTATTCACTTCAATTTGAATGTCATCCTTCTTTTCCAAACCGGGAACGTCAAATGTTGCAACAACCTCTTGATCTGTCTCATGAACATCTGCGCGGACAGCATTCATATGATAGTTTCCTTGGAACATGGAAGGGACGTTGGAGAAGAAATTATCAAATTCCCTTCTCATATTCGAAAGTTGTCTAAATGGATCCATTGGTGCAAAAGCCATTTTAACATCACCCTCCTATATTATTTTACACTACTTATTTTCCCCTTTTCCAAAAAAATAATCATAGAACCGTTTCCATTTAAAATGGCGAAACCACGTATTTTTTGATCGTAAAACGCTTCAACAGGTGAATGCTTATCTCTCGTTAATCTGCTGCGGTAAAATATCTAATTTTATTATGATAGTAAAAAAACACCAGCCACGAAATGACCGGTGTCTGTTAAACAGCTTCTTTTTCCAACTCATTATATATTTGGTAAGCTTTTCTTTTAGCACGTCTTAAGCTTTTTTCATGTACCGTAATTAGCTTGTTATTAATTATAAAGTTCCATTGACGTATCATTCTATTCACCTGCCTTCTTTCCTAATTGTTTATTACCTTGTTGTCGTAAAAATAAACCTATTATCTGGTAAAAATTTGTTTTCGTTTCTGTTATTATGATTGCTTCAGCCGCATCACACTGCTGCAAAATTAAATACTGGGGACCGTTCTGCACCTACATACGCTCATCATACGCTCATCATTTGACTACTGGTAAAATACCTTCTTCAGTATTAAAAATAGAACTTCAAAAAAGACAGGCGATTACCTGTCTTTTTTATGAGCATAATGTAGATACCGGTGGTCGGGGTCGAACCGACACGTCCTTAACGGACACGGGATTTTGAGTCCCGCGCGTCTGCCAATTCCGCCACACCGGCATGCTATTACTTGGAGGCGGCAACCGGATTCGAACCGGTGATTAAGGTTTTGCAGACCTCTGCCTTACCACTTGGCTATGCCGCCAGCCGCCATATGAAAATTTGGAGCGGAAGACGGGATTCGAACCCGCGACCCCCACCTTGGCAAGGTGGTGTTCTACCACTGAACTACTTCCGCAAAATGGCTGGGCTACCAGGATTCGAACCTGGGAATGACGGGACCAAAACCCGTTGCCTTACCGCTTGGCTATAGCCCAATAAATGGGGCGATCGGTGGGAATCGAACCCACGAATGCCGGAGCCACAATCCGGTGCGTTAACCACTTCGCCACGACCGCCATGATTTTCTATGGAATGGCAGGGGTAGTAGGAATCGAACCCACATCAAAGGTTTTGGAGACCTTCGTTTTACCATTAAACTATACCCCTATTATATTATTTAATGGTGGAGGGGGGCAGATTCGAACTGCCGAACCCTGAGGGAGCGGATTTACAGTCCGCCGCGTTTAGCCACTTCGCTACCCCTCCATGAGATAATTCCTTAAATGGTGGCTCGGGACGGAATCGAACCGCCGACACAAGGATTTTCAGTCCTTTGCTCTACCGACTGAGCTACCGAGCCAAACAATATGTAATACCTTAATGGCGGTCCGGACGGGACTCGAACCCGCGACCTCCTGCGTGACAGGCAGGCATTCTAACCAGCTGAACTACCGGACCTTTTTCTAAAGGAACCTTACATATTATGTATGCTTCCAATGATTTTTGGTTGCGGGGGCAGGATTTGAACCTACGACCTTCGGGTTATGAGCCCGACGAGCTACCAGACTGCTCCACCCCGCGATAATAAAATATTGAGTTGTTTAAGAATAAAAACAATCTTAATGGTGGAGGATACAGGGCTCGAACCTGTGACCCCCTGCTTGTAAGGCAGGTGCTCTCCCAGCTGAGCTAATCCTCCAGAGAGCTTGGAAAAACAATGGTGACCCGTACGGGATTCGAACCCGTGTTACCGCCGTGAAAGGGCGGTGTCTTAACCGCTTGACCAACGGGCCATATG
>NZ_JAROCA010000027.1 GCF_030732005.1 Tigheibacillus jepli
GGTATTTTAATAGTTTTTACCTAGTATCGACAGCTATATGAAATATTAGACTAAACACTAAATAGCGAGGAAGCAATAACATTATATTTAGAAGTATCAACTACTTCACCTACTAATTTATCTGAAAGAATATCATAATTGTTTTATATTTCTTTCTAATACAATAAGGCTATTTTAAAGTAACTCCACTCCAACTTGTTTATAAAATTTAACTTTTAGCCTCTCTTCTTCGCCCACATACATTACCATAGCTTTGTCATCTTTTTTTATACTTGTTACATTATTAAAATCAGCTGTAAATACTATAGAATCATTAAATGTAATACTTAGACTACTCGTTTGCTTATATACATCTAAAGTTAAAATCACCTTGAAATTTTGGTCATCTTTGTAAGTATAAATTAATTCTCCATCATCTATATTGCCCGTTATACTCACAGGCTCACTTTGAAAAAGTTCTAATAGATCATATTCATCATACTTTATAAACATTCGTATTCATCCTTTTATTAATTATTTCGGTATAACTGTGATAACATCGCCTGCTTCATTTATAATTACTTTGACATCCAGTGTTTCATGAACAAACGTCCGCTTCTATTACCAGGTATCTTTTTCGTATTCATTATAGCGTCTTCAATAACTGAAGGTGGAATATTTCTTGGATCAACATATTTTTTGACGAAATCACTAAATTCTTTTGTTTGTGGTTTAAATCCTAATTCTTCAGCTTTTTTAATTGCTCTACTTGTTAAAGTAGCTTTTATTTCAGGAATATCAGGTGCCATTCTTTCCAAAGCATGCTGAGAATACTTTCTTCCATTTATTTCTCCTCCGCCTTTTGACATATTCCAACCAACTTCTCCCGTACCCTTAACCCCAGTTGAAACTTTCCTATTCTTCTCCACCTGATTCAAATTTAAATGCGTACTAGCCTTCTTCACACCAACCCCAGCAACACGACTTCCCCAAAAGGACATGGCCATATCCAGTCCTTCTTTGCGCTTTTCCTCACTCAATTCATTGCCGAACATATCTTTTCCGGTGATATATTCGCTAAAGCCGTTCGCTGAAGTGAGACCGTATATGCCATATTCCGCTTTGTGAAGGTAATCCATTGTCTTGGCTGTTTTGTACGTGTCAATCGTGGCATTGGTCATCCTCATTGTTTTGCCTACTGCATACGCACCTTTAACACCTTTTCCGAGTTTCGCGCCCCATCCAACAAATGGGACGTAGGTTGCTGCCGCCATTGCTCCTGAGGTAATTCGCTCAGCCTCTGATAATTTTTCACCCGTGATTGGGTCAATGCCGTCTTTCACCCTGACATAATCATAATACCCGGAAATCTCGCCCACAAAAGTGCTTCCATATTCCCACACTTTCTCATACCAAGCCATATTCTCAATTCGTTCCTGCTCGGCTTTGGCCTTTCTGATCTCTTTTTGGACTTCCTTGGCTTCAAAGTATTGGTCATTGTATTCGTGTACTTCGTCTCTAACACTGTACGCATCGCTGTTTTCAAAGGCTATCTGGTCGAAATTTGCCGGGCTAATCTGTCCGTTCTGTGATGTAGCATCCAGCAATGCTTTGAACATGCCTGTAACGAGGTATTGCTGCTGTTCGGAAGCGCTGTATTCCTCCACGAGCTGCTTATCAAGGTCCTTATATTGTGCTATATCTCTTAAATGCCTATATCTAATAAAAAATTTATAAAATCATAAGCAGGCAATTAAGATTCAATAGTTGTTCGATCAACAAAATTTTGATTTTCTTTAATAATCATTCTTGAAAGTCGTCTTCCTGCTCTCTTAAAGAAGAATTCATCAGCGAACTCTTGTGAATCAATTTGCGATAGTTGGTTGATAACTCCATTTATTTTATCATATTCAATTCGTCCCATTAAATCTTCATTCGGTCCATATTGATAAACCACCCTCTCTTCATCCTCAAATTCCTTCAACATTAAAACAAAAACTGCCATGAATCTTCACTCCTCGTAGTTTTTCTCCCAATTCCATGGTCTTCCAGATTCTATAGTTTTGTCATGAGCTGTTCTATAATTAGTCTGGAATATACCCTCAAATTTTGACTCGAAAATTTCGTGATGTAATAATTGTATATCAGAATCTACTTGTTTCCCATCTATCAATCTTTGCCATGCTTGAGCTAGTTCGTAGTCCGGATCAAATCTCCCAACTCCATAATCCTTTATATGAGAGTTATTAAAAACATGATCTTTAATCCTTTGTATTCTAGCAACAGAAAAGCCTGTATTTTTAGCAATTGCATTCACATCTTCTCTTCCCAAATTTCTAAATTTTTCATACATTTATTCTGCAATAGCTTCTTCCTTAAAGAACTGCTCTGGGGATATATTTCTTCCACCAGTTTCAGCATACTGTATAGAATTACCCGTACCCTTAGTCCCAGTTGAAACTTTCCTATTCTTCTCCACCTGATTCAAATTTAGATGCGTACTAGCCTTCTTCACACCAACCCCTGCAACACGACCTCCCCAAAAGGACATGGCCATATCCAGTCCTTCTTTGCGCTTTTCCTCACTCAATTCATTGCCAAACATATCTTTTCCGGTGATATATTCGCTGAAGCCGTTCGCTGAAGTGAGACCGTATATGCCATATTCCGCTTTGTGAAGGTAATCCATTGTCTTGGCTGTTCTATACGTATCAATCGTGGCATTGGTCACCCTCATTGTTTTACCTACTGCATACGCACCTTTAACACCTTATTAATATCAAAAAAATGCATGCGAGGGGTTTTTTTGGAAGGGATCGATTTGTCACTCGAAGGAGCAATCAGAGTGCTTCATGCGCACGAGATAGCGTGCGATGCGGATACTGCAGAAAAGTGGCTAATCAAAGGCTGTCTAAAAGCAACAAAAACGGGGGATGTCTATGTAATAAACGAATTGGATGTATTTGATTTCTTGATTGATCTTAGCCATATAGTAACGTCACAAGAGAAATTGGAACTCGAACTACAATTGGGGATATCGCCGTTTTAATATCGCTTTCCCCCGCTTTAACGAAAGTAGGTGGAGGAATTTTCAGTTGACAATTACATTTGTAGGTTTTGCAGTATCATAAGTCTTCTTGGCATGTAAAATGTCATCTCGCCTGGTTATCTTGCTTCTCACAAATCCAAATATAAATCAATACTCCATTATGGTACTAATGAGCTTTGAATTTCAAACTGGTCTCATTCATGTTGTTCTTACTTCACCAAAAACAAAAGCACCTGTTGCCAAAAAGGCAACCCGGTGCTTTATTGTTTACTTTTCTTCAAATTTCTTCATTCTCTCTATTAAATCTAAATCTAGCTGTTCTTTGTTTTGACTTATATATTTATATTCAAAATACTTAATTCTATCTGTTGGACCAAATTCACTTTCATGCCAATTTGTATAATCAAAATGTACGTTTAATTTACCTGTATCATTTAATATTAATGTCACTGAAAACCAAGGATCTTGGTCATTATCAGTAAAAATTTTTTGGAGTTCAGAAGTAAGTTGAAATAATTTATGTAGTTCTTTATTATAAGCCCTCTTATCTACACCATATAATTTTGGAATATAATGTGAAAAAATGTGCTGTTCCTCACCTTTGGGCGTAAAAAAGAAGAAAACTCCTCCTTCTCCCTCCTTAACTTCACCATTAAAATAGAAATTATCCCATTTAGTTGGAATCATGTCATTAACCTGTTGTGCAATTTCTTTATATAACTCGTTTAATTCTGTTTCAAAACTCATCAATATCAGCCTCCTGTTATTTGCAATCTCGCGAATCACCGGAAATTGGCCTTCAATTTCATATCCAACCATAAAGGAATCTGGTCGCATTGAATTATTAGAATAGATCGGTTCAATACGAACAGAGACTTTCTTGGGCGGTACCTCTTTCAATGCGTTAGCCCACTCAGTCTCCATTTCGTACCAAACTCCACCCCTCCTATTAATTTGACTATTTTGTAGTACAAGATTATCAATATCAGGAGGACCATTAAATTATGCTCCTTTAAATGTCCGCCATCATTATCTGGTAATCTGTCTTTTCCCCCTACATTTGCCTGAGCATATTTATTTCTATTATCCTTTTTCGCATATTTTCCAGAAGTTGGGAAAATAATATATACTACGAATATTATTGAAGGGCTGCATCGTCAGTTTAGAAAAGTGACCAAAACAAAGTCTATTTTCCCTAATGATGACAGCTTAAGGAAAATGCTTTACTTGGCAGCTCAAAATATTACGAAAAAGTGGACCATGCGCTACCGAAATTGGGATATGATCTTGAACCAGCTTGAGATTTTAAACCAAACATCATAATTGGGGACTCTGTCCCCAAACCTCTGAAGTTTACCGCATTTGTTTTCCCTAAAACGGACAAAAAACCATAAAACCGATCGGGTTGCACTATTGCCCTATCCTGTTTTATGGTAAAAGGCCAATTATATAATATTGCCCAGATTGTATTTTTTTATAGCTATTATTTCTTGCCTTGCGAAGATTGTAGAATATTACTTAGACAAGATTTTACGCAAACTCTCATGAAGCTTTTGATTTTAATGTTTATTTTCTTCTTAAATTCCTAGTCATGTAGCTTATCAAGAAATTCCGTAAATGTAGCTGCAACGTAAAATACATTTTCTCTTGCACGTTCTTCAGCCTGTTCTTCCGTTAAACCTTCTTCTTGCATTAACGTTTCTTTCTCCGGGGCATTTTCATGTTCCCAAAAGACTACTATTGGATTATCTTCATGATCTTTATAATCAAAACATATTAAATTACCTGCAGGGTCAAATGCAAAAGGTATTACTTTATTAGGTAATGTATTCTTGTAACTATTATAAACATCTACAATAAATTCATCATTTTCCTTATCATATGATAATAGTGTACCAAATACCTTCTCTCTATCTTCAACACTGAATAATTCAGGCTCTACGTTTGCCCCATTGTTTATTGCGGCGCAACTTATATAATCCCTCGGAAATTTAAACCCAAGGTCCCTACCAATATTCTCCACATATGATTCACTTACCGTATCATCCGCAAATTGCCATTCTAGTGTACTCATCTAATTCCATCTCCCCATAATTTATTTCCACCTAAGTGATTTACATCGTGAGCCTTGGAAATAACCAACTGCATCTTTCCAGGTACTTGATGATGATGCCAAGTAAGACCTTGGATTCTTGCTTTGCCCGCATTAATTTGCGCTAACTGTTTTGAGGTAAACAAATCTTTTGATACCTCTCCCATTTCAATTGCCTCTTTTAGTTCTTTTGTACATTCCTTAAACTGCTTATTATCAGTGGTTTTAAAGAGATCTTTTTCAAGTTTCATCGAAAACTTAACATCATCTCCTTTAAAAATCGGAAAACCTAATACATCATAATCTACGCCTTTCACATGTTTTCCTCCCGCTAATCCTTTATTTACTACATTATTCTTTGGTGATGCATTTAAATAGTCATCCACATGCCCCACTACGGCTTTAAATTCTTCAACACTATCGTATCCAAATTCCTTTATAGTTGTATCATCTACAACCTTCAAAAAGTCCTCAACACTTTCATAACCTTTTGGAACAATGGATCTGTTAATCAAGTTTCCATTTTTATCATAATCATTTTTAATAACTTCATCAATTTCAGAGCGGTGAACTTTACCCGTACCCTTAGCCCCAGTTGAAACTTTCCTATTCTTCTCCACCTGATTTACATTTAAATGCGTACTAGCCTTCTTCACACCAACCCCAGCAACACGACCTCCCCAAAAGGACATGGCCATATCCAGTCCTTCTTTGCGCTTTTCCTCACTCAATTCATTGCCAAACATATCTTTTCCGGTGATATATTCGCTAAAGCCATTCGCTGAAGTGAGACCGTATATGCCATATTCCGCTTTGTGAAGATAATCCATTGTCTTGGCTGTTTTGTACGTGTCAATCGTGGCGTTGGTCATCCTCATTGTTTTACCTAATGCATACGCACCTTTAACACCCTTGCCAAGTTTCGCTCCCCATCCAACAAATGGGACGTAGGTTGCTGCGGCAAATGCTCCTGAGGTAATTCGCTCAGCCTCCGATAATTTTTCACCTGTGATTGGGTCAATGCCGTCTTTAACCCGGACATAATCGTAATACCCGGAAATCTCGCCCACGAAAGTGCTTCCGTATTCCCACACTTTCTCATACCAAGCCATATTCTCGATTCGTTCCTGCTCGGCTTTGGCCTTTCTAATCTCTTTTTGAACTTCCTTGGCTTCAAAGTATTGGTCATTGTACTCGTGGACTTCATCTCTAACACTGTACGCATCGCTGTTTTCAAAGGCAATTTGGTCAAAGTTTGCCGGACTAATCTGTCCGTTCTGTGATGTAGCATCCAGCAATGCTTTGAACATGCCTGTAACGAGGTATTGCTGTTGTTCGGAAGCGCTGTATTCCTCCACAAGCCGCTTATCAAGGTCTTCCATGTCCTCGAGCGTTTTCTTGCGCTTTTTGTTGGCCGATTTCATGTGTTTTTCAAATGTTTCACTTGAAAAAGTCTTTAGGGAAATTATATCACTGATGGAATCCAAAATCCCCTTTAAACTCTCTTTTTGGGTCTCGACCATATCCACTGCCCGGGTATAGCCGTTATGCAAATCATTTTCCAAAAATAAGCCCTGCACAAAGGTTTCTTCATCCAAATCGTGATCCTTCATGATATTCGAAATATCATCAAGAAATTCGCGCTGCATTTTGATGAAATTCTGCCATTCATTGATAACTTCAATTTGCGCCCTGTAAAACGCTTTAATGTTGTTTGCACCCATTCCCTTGAAGTTTTCCAGATCAACAATGCTTTGGAAGCCTTTTTTCAAATTGGAAAATTGCGTGCTCAGTTGTTTATAATTGTCAGAGCGCTGTTTAAGTGATGAAATCAGTGTGTCCGGTTCAAGAATTTGATCCTTCACTGCCCCCGCCGCCGACCCAGATGTCTCATAAACATGCAAAATCCTCACCTCCTATTTTCTTTTCGCAAGCTCCTCGTCTTGTTTTTTCAATAACTCGGCACTGATTTTCGTATCCTCGATATTTTGTTCGACAATCTCGATATATTGCTCCAAGAGAGTATAAATTTCATTTTCTCTTTTCAGCCAATCGCTGACGAATTGCAATTTATTTTGTCCGTTGATTCCCTCGTATACATTCGGCAATTTCACGCTTCTGAGAAACTGTTTGGCATTGTCCAGTTCTTTTTCCACGACTGGATAATCTATTTCAATTTCATAGGATCCGCCGCCGGTTGACATCAAACTTATTTCCGCCATTATCCAAACAACCTCCCGCTGATTTCTGAAATTTTATTGCCCAGAGCCTCCACCGCGTCTTCTCCTTTTTGCAGCAAATCGTTGGCTGCATCCACAATGGCACTGGTCGCAGTCAGGAAACCCCTTTGACTTTGCAGAATACTGATTTGCGTTTCGATGGCACGCATCTTGTTTTCATAATCGGTGTCCAAAATCGATTTCATCGTATCATATGCTGCTTCACGGGATTCATCGTAATCGTTTCCCCTTTCTCCAATCCACAGCGGGTCCAATTCCGGCTCCTTGATTTTGTGGATTTCTCCCATATAATGAGACTGATCTTCGGCAATTTCCTGGTTTGCAGTTCGCAGCCTCTCTATTTTGGCATCAATTTCAGCAATACTGCCGGAAATATGCGAACTTGCATTTTTTAAGAATGTAGCTTCATCAGACATACAATACCTCCCCAAATGCGCCGGCTGGATGCATGACCGCCGACATCATTTTGAATTTTATTATTATGGGGGTCCAGGCCACTAAATGGCACCCGCACGATTTAAAATTGTGTAAATAGTTCCCGGTTCCTGTACCTTGCACAGCAAATTTACGTTAAATTTTTCCATCACCACGCACCAAACCTATTTTAAATATTTCCAACGCCCGCACGCCAAATCTATTTTGAATAATTCAAGTTGGTTTGGCGCCTGGCACCAAGGACGAGCAGGAAGATCAGGCCGATGACGACTGCGGTTGTGATGAGCAGCAGAATCAGCATTTTTGAAATAGCGCCGTTTTGCTGTGTTGCTTCCTCTTTTTGCATGGTATGCAATGATGTTTCTTCAAACAACCCCATTTGCGATGTTTTCGCTGAAATGGAATTGGACTGGATAACGGATGTTTGAAATAGTTGCTCTTTTAGCAAATCCTTTTTTGTCTGCTTTGGTATTTCAAATGTTAGCTGTTTCTGTGCTTCGGGAAGTTCTTCTTTATGTTTTTGCTCATCCTGGAACCTGCTGTTGACTTGCACATCTCTTTTTTCATAAACATTCGGTTGGACCTTATCTGCATCATCGGCCACCGCAAACGCCACCGGATGATGCAGCATAAGGCATAGCGCTGTGATACTAAGAAGCTTTTTCTTCATTTTCATCAACCTTTTGCGTACTTGCCAAATACTGTCCACCGTAAATCAGCCCGGATATAATCACAACAATGATGGCGAGCACAACGATTGTTACCGTATATGGCACCGTCAACCCATACTGGATTCCCATGTAAACATCAGCCACCGGATTGGTAAAGCCGAATTCCGGCACAGCAATGTCTATCAGTGGTGTTACGAAGAAAACAATCATCGCAATGCTTGCCAGCCAGCCAACGAATGTGTGAACGAATAAACCGCCACGCACAATATTGGAACAGGCCATCAGCAGCAAAATGGTAAGGATCATCCAGCGAATGGTTTGGGCGTCCTGCAAATCATACAATTGCAGGCTGTAAATGCTTATGATGAGGCCGACTGCTATGTTCAGCAGGAGAAATAGCCCGCCCTGCAGAAGGTAGCCCAACTTGGCGTAATAGTTGGTAATGAACCCGATTAGCAGCCCGCTGATTAAGATAATCATCAATAAAATCACCGGTGGAACTGGTTCTACCTTTTCCGTCGCTACCTTTGTACTTGTTTTTCCCTCAACGTTTACCGGATTGGCAAGGTAGTTGTATACAAATGGATTTTTCTGACCGTCGATGATCGTATTGCCCAAAACGTCATATACATCCTTTTTGACCTGTTTCGTGGAGAGAACGTTTTTGGACCATTTATTGTTCAACTCATCCGATCTGCTTTGTACCGAATGAATCTTTTGCTGTAGTTCACCTGTTTCACTTGTAATATTTTTCTGGCTCTTTTCCAGTGAACCGACCATTTGGGATAAACGTTGCAAATTTGTCAATGCACCTTTTTGCATGTGGAATACCATCTGTCCGTTCATGACAGTCGCATCCGGCGCTTCTTCCCAAACAAAGCTATCGGAATTGGCGGTCTGCAATTGGTTCGTCACTTCGCCAGTCGTCGTCTCCATGGCAGCCAAACCAGACAGGATTTGATTAAACTGTTCATTTATTTGCGTTTCGTATGTCTTTAAAAAATCATTTGTTTCGGTAACCAGTTCGTCAAATGTCTTTTCTACTTCTTCCACCTTGCCGACGGAACCTTCCACATTTTCTTTTGTCCCATCCGTATTTTTACCAAGGAGCTTGTCGAACATGTTTCCCATTTGTTTGGTGTATTCCTTATCGGCGGAAAGGATATCTCCTTTGACTTTTTTCATTTCTTTGCCATTCAGCAGATGGACAAGATTTTCTTCAAATTCCTTACTGCTTTTGTCCAGTATCATGGTGAAGGTGGACAATGCTTGTGAGTATGCCAGTAGCAATGCGGTATCTTGATTTTCCAGCTGTGATTCTGTTAAAAATACACCTTCCAGCCGTTTCGTTATATCGCCAAGCTGGTCATACTTGTTATATTCCGGCATATTCTGTTCGATTTGTGCCTGTGCGTTTAAAATATTATCCGCTATTATTTCCGATACTTCATTTGCCGTCGTTTGCAGCTCCCGGTACGCTTTATTCATGTCAGAGGCATATTTCTCCCAATCGTCCGTTCGCTGCTTGCCTGCTTTACTTTGTAATTTGGAAATCGTGTTATCCAAGCCGTTTAGGCTACTTTCCACTTGTTTCCAGCCTTTCGTATGACCAACAGCGGCATCTGCATTGGACTCACCTTTTGCATCCTGTGATCCTTCCGCTGTGCCCTCAGCTGCATCTTCCTTATCAGTGGCTGGTTTTTCCGCTACTGGTGCTTCTGTCGTGTTTGCCGAGGCCTTCACCTGGTTCACTGCATTTCTTAATGCCTGGGCGTTTGCTTGGAGTTCATCCAAGTCAATTTCCTCACCATCACCTGGCTCATCCACCTCGGGAATGTCGATTTCCGGCGGGTTTTCTTTACCGCTATTATTCTTAATCGCCCCGGATGCATTTGCCAGTTTGGAAAAGGACCCTTCCAGCAGACTATTGTTATAGGATGCCAACAATGTTTTATTCATTTGGAACAGCTGGCCTTCCAACACTGTACGGTTCTTCGGATCATCTTTTGCAAATACTGCATCTCTGCCGTTTTGCAATTCGAAAGCGATGAATTCGAGGTTATCCTTAATTTCTTTCGTATTTTCATCTTGTTTATATGCAAGTGAATCATATGACTGAATCTGCTCGTCAATCGACTGAACCGCATTTTGGAGCGCCTTATTATAGGCAGCGATTCCCTCGTCAATGGACTTGCGATTTCCCAGTTGGAATTCTCCCCAAAGCTGTTTCTGCTTCAATTGCAATTGCTGGTACGCATCGAGGGCATCCGCAAATTGCTTGACTTCTTTCTCAGATTCCGCGGCTCGGTCCACGCTGTCTGTTGAAACGCTATGGACGGTGTCTGTTTGATTTAATATGTTTTCCAGCTGGTTTTTTTGCCGCTTGATTTCCTCTGCCAGCGTTTTGGATGATGGCGAATAAAAAGAATACATTGCGTTTTGAAAATCTACTTCTTTTTCCAAGATTTTATCGAAATTATCGCGAATATGGTCGATTTCCTGGGCCACATAATCCCAATACATCTTGGACATTTCTTCATTGATTTTATTTTTGGCGACTGCCATTTCCTTATGAACACGTTGGCGATTTTTCGCATCCAAATTCGGCTGAATCACATAACGCACTGTCGCTTTTGTCGGTCTGTTTTCTTTAAATGTCATGACATCCAGCGAAAAATTGGAAGGAATATAGATGACAGCATCATATTTTTTACTGCTCAACCCTTTTTCTGCCGTGCTTCTGTCCACCACTGTCCAGGAATAATCCTTTTGTTCCTTCAGAAGCAATGGAATTTCACTGCCCAATTTTAACACATTGTCGTTTAAGGTCAGGCCGTTATCCTCGTTGACAATGGCAACACTTTTCGTTTCCTGTTTCGGTTCGTCTGCGACTTTTACAATCGGCTGACTTTCCACATACCGAAAAAGCAGCAGCGGCAACGCAAGGATAACCATAATTTTGACAATCATGCCTGTCGTCGCCTTCCAGTCCTTGTTCATCTCATAAGCACCCTCTCTGCATCAAAATTTGGAAGTTGTATTTTTTTCGCCTTTCCATTCTCAACATAATAGCCAAAACCGGTTTTGATTTCCGGCTCGTTGCGTGTATAAGGCAATGTAAATGCGGACTGATCCGATTTACGCATCAATAAGATAATCTGCTTCATTAATTTCATCTCGCTCGTTAACGGATCAAAGCCTTTTGTAATCTCTGCAATACTGCCGGTAGCAATAAAGCTGAAGCCGAGATGACTGTAATTTTTGATCATGGCAGCCAGTTTTGCTTGTATGGTTTTATCGATATGCTGCTGAAAATTCCCCACCCCATCGACAATCAGCATGTGGGTACTGAAATGAAGAGAACTGGCTCTGCGTTCGTTTAATGCCATGCGATACGCTTCTTCCCGCTCGGTGAAAACCGCTTCCGTTTCCTGCAGCCAGTCAGCAACCTGTTCCTTTGTTTCCATATACAAAATGTCCGCCTTATCGGCATAATCCGAAAGCGATCGATTAATCGCGTCAAATAGCGCAATTTTTCCTTTCTTCATTTGCGTCATGTAATCGATAAACAGTTTCAGCGTGTTTGTTTTTCCCTTTTGTGCATCGCCGGCAATGATGCAATGCTTATGTTTTTGCCAATTGATATAAACTGGTTCCACGCTATTTTCATCCAGCCCGATCGCAAAGTGGTTCATATCGTTGACCACTCCGTAATTTTGCAGAAAGGCAGGGTATGTCAGCTGACGTGGCAACATTGGAATCGCCTTTGGTTTCGCAGCCTTTTCGTATTTTTTCTTCAGCTGCTGTACGCATCCTTTGACATTTTCAAAGACAGCTACATCCGTTTCCCCATCGGCAGGCAGGAACATTTGCACCAAATACGCATCTTCTTTTTTAATATACGCCCGCCCCGGAATTGCTTCGATCTCGTATGGCGTTCTGCCGATGATGGAGAACTTTTCACTATGATCCATCAGATAGTGGACAATCTTGGTTTTCAAGTTGCTCATCAACGCTTGTTTGACCGCATTCGTTCGGGTTGCGGCCAGCACCGTATAGATCCCAAGTGATTGCCCATCCCGTGCAATTTGAATAAACTGGCTCTCTGCATCAAGCATTTCATCTTTGACCAAATCAAAATTGTCGATGGTGATAAAAATCAGCGGCAGCGGTTCGGATGCCAATGTATTATACATGTTGATATTGCTGACTTCTTGATCCCGGAACAGCTGCTTGCGCTTGGCCATCTCCTCATGAATGATTTCAAAGAATTTCTCGGTTTTCCGCTTGTCGTCCGTGCGGAAATAGTCGGCTGTATGCGGCAACTGCTGTAGTGGCAGCAATGCCCCATTGCCAAAATCGAATATATAAAACTGGTATTCTTCCGGGCTGTTATCCATAGCGAAACGCAGTAGCAGTGACAGCATCGTCATCGATTTGCCGTACCCCGAAGAGCCGAATATCCCGACATTGCCATCCTCCATTGCTTCATAGCCATAATGGATCTGTCTTTGCAATTCGGGCTCATCAACAAGCCCAAGCAAAAATACATTTGGCGCATCATGTGTCTCGACAGGCGGTGCCAGCCGCTTTGGCAATGGTGGCAGCCAAGGACTGGCCAGTTTTTCAATATGCAACCGCTTCTGCGTGTCGATAATTTCTTCGACAACCGCATCGATTTCCGTCGTTTTTTCCTTAGGTCCAGTTTCTGTCATCTCCACTTCCGACAATGCAACCATGCCAAGGTCGGTGACAAGTGCCACTTCATCCTCTGCACCAAAGGCTTCCTTCACATATGGTGCTCCGCTCCAGGCGGACTGGAACAGTTCGTACACTTCATTATTTCCAACCTGCAAATAGCCTCGGCCGGTTACAGTCAGTTTGGCAGCATCGGCATTTTTCAAAATTTCTTTACTGTCGCTCTCATCTTGCACCTTCAAAGCCACTTTAAATCGCGAGTTGCTCCATATTTGATCATCAATGATCCCACCGGGCTTTTGCGTAGCCAATATCAGGTGCACCCCAAGACTTCGCCCGATTCTGGCAGCACTGATCAGTTCGCGGATGAATTCCGGTTCTTCACTCTTCAGTTCGGCAAATTCATCCGAAATCAAAAACAGGTGTGGCAATGGCTGATCGGCAATCTTTTCGTTATAAAGCTCCATATAATCATTGATATGATTGACTTCATACCTGTCGAACAATCTCTGTCTGCGCTTCAATTCACTCTTGATGGATGCCAGTGCGCGCTTACTGAAGTTCTTGCTGCCTTCGATATTGGTAATGGTACCCAATAAATGTGGCATATTTTTAAACGGCTGTGCCATTCCGCCGCCTTTATAGTCGATCAACAAGAAGGCAACTTCATATGGATGAAAATTAACCGCCAGCGATAAAATATACGTCTGCAAAAATTCACTTTTCCCTGAACCGGTCGTACCGGCAAGCAGTCCATGCGGGCCATGTGCTTTCTCATGCAAATTCAACTGAACTGCATCATCTTTGCCCTTGAGACCGATTGGCACGGCAAGTGACTTGGACGAATGATTCTTTTGCCATCTTTGTGAGATATGCAAATCGGAAGCCTGATCAGCGTGAAACAATTGCAAAAAGCTGACCATTTCCGGAATCGAGTTGCTCATGCCAAGTTGATGATCCAGGGAACGCAATGTTCTGGAAAAACGCTCATTGCCAGCATTGGTATGCGAATCCAGCCAAAATGGCAGATGGACAGCGCGCTTATCCCGAATAAGAATTTCTCCCCGATTTTCGTCGATATACCTCACGAGCGTC
The DNA here is from genome assembly GCF_030732005.1 of Tigheibacillus jepli. Lineage (GTDB taxonomy): Bacteria > Bacillota > Bacilli > Bacillales > Amphibacillaceae > Tigheibacillus > Tigheibacillus jepli. The sequence continues at coordinate 14,260 of NZ_JAROCA010000027.1, forward strand.
TGGATATTTTCTGAAAGACTTTCCTTCGTATCGGCTGCAAAAATGGTCGAAATGCCGATATTTGTCTGTCCGCCTTCCAGATACTCCAAGATACTATGCTCGGAGATCAGCTGTGGGTTGGTTACGATAAAAATAAAATGCGGCGCAAACAATTTTTTATCTTTTTCACTGTCCAAATCGCGTTCCTTGAGAATTTCGTAAATAGAAGACAGCAATTGATCGCGTGTTTGCTCATTATAAACGAACCCTTTGGCAGGCAGATGCGGCAATTGAAAATGCGGCAGCCATTTCAACCATTCCCAGCGTTCATATTCAGCCTCATCAAAGATAGCCACAAAGCGGACATCATGGTAGCTATGTAAAAAACTGATCTGTCCAGCTATTTGCTGGATTTCATTGATTACAATCGCATGTTTGCCGACCATCCCCATCGCGCCGGCAGCGAAATTGATCACCAGCGGCACATTTTTAACCACTTTGTAATGGTCCACCAATACCTGGGATTTCTCCAGCAGATCGTCGACTTCCTGTTTGGACATGTCTTGTTGATTCACCGATACCTGGTAGCTCGATGGCACGTCCGCCCGGCCAACTCGAAACCGAAGAAAATCATTGCTGACCAATGTGCGCTCCCAAATCCGTTCACTGATTTCTGCTGTCAAATATTTCATGCGCTCAAATGAAGGGAAATGATAGTACAATACATCGCGTTGCTTTTCGTACAGCTGATGCAGTTCTTCTTGCTTGACACCAAGATAGCGTAAATACAGCCGCCTGCGTTGTTCCTCTCTCTTCTTATACCTGGCACGTTCCTTGAAATACTGTACAGTGGATGTTATCAGTGTGGTCACAAACATGGCAACCGAGATGATGATGAAAATCCCTCGCGGAATAAGCAAAGCCACCACACCCATCACTATCAGCATGACAAGCGGCGGTGCAATAATCAGCCAAAGCGCACGCTGCGAATTCTCACTTTCTGGCGCCGGAAAAGAAAAGGACACTTTATCATCCGGCAGTTCATAAATCATTCGCGGCGTTCTGCGATAGGCCGGGTATTTTTGTTTTAATATCGATGTCGGGCGTGTCGTTTTCGGATAGGTGATTGCCAGCTCCTCTGCAGATGCAATCGTCAGCAGATCATCTTCTGTCAACGTCACAAAAATTCCCGATTGAAACAGGATATCCCCACATGTTAAAGCTGTCTGTAGGTGTATCATTTGACCATTGATATAGATATCCTGCGTTTTCGGCTGAACCATCCATTTGTCACCTGCCTTAAACAGTGTAATGGATGTATCCAGCATCTCGTTTTCTTCTCCGGTCGGCAGCGTAATTTCCGTTTGGTTACCAATATAGTATGTGTTTTCAACGAAGGCATTCTTGTGATACATCATTTTCAGCATGTGTTGCTGCTGGCTCCATTGGAAAAATTGCCGATCCCGTATTTCGCCAACCCACTGTCCGTCCTGATATATTTGCAGGGCATTACCATCTTCTGTTTGCACAAGGGAAATGGCAGGTTCGATTGCAAATGCCTGAACCGTTATATCATGCTGCAGCTGATTGCCGATTGTAAGTTCTGTTTTCTTTTGCGGCAATTGAAAATACTGGCACGTTTGTTCATAAAAAACCCAAAGCTGCGCCATATCTCTCACCTCCCGATGATTCTTCGCCATTATTTTTCATCTGCTTTTTTGTCTTTTTTGGTTGCTTTGTTACCGGTTTCCGCGTCTTTTTTCGTATCTTTATTGTCTGCTTTGGTGTCTTTATCAGATGTTTTATCTTGCTTTTCGGCTTCTGCTTTTTCATTTTCCGATGCGATTGTCTGCTTTGTTTGTTCATCTTTTTCCGGTGGTAGCCCCGATTGCTTTTCCTGTGCTTCTAATTCTTGTTCTGCCTTCTTTTCTTCTTCCATTTCTTTTTGATAGCCCTCGATTTCCTGATCGATCTCATTGATCTTGTCTTCACGTTCTTTTGCTTCCAGCGAATCATCCGCTTTGACTGCTTCCCTGTTTTTCAGCAAGCCGTATACGATTAAATCACGTGATTCCAAGCTGCGGGCGATTTCAATCGCTTTTTCAAAATCACCACGCCCAATATTGATCCAATATGTAAAATACCGTTCATCCGATTGCAGCGTAATCGTATTTTCGATGTTTTTTTTCTGGGTTTCCTCTAAATTTTCATACGCCAAATAGGCCGTCGCCAATTGGTATTGCACAACAAACGGCATATTCTCATAATCATAGTCTTCTAATGTATCAATGACTTCGCTATAGCGATTCTGCAAAAAAGATTCATTGCTGGCAACATATGCCTGGGTCTCGGGTATTTTGAAAAATACGGCGAACACGGTATAAATCAGCGCAGGTACAAGCAGTACAACGAGTCCCCACATGATGCGTTTAGAAAGCTTCCATTTCTTCTTCGACACATGGACAGTGGTTGTTTCATAGTCTTCTTCCTGTTTCAGATTACCAGCAATGATCCCGTCAAGCTCCGCATAATTTTCAGCCTGCATGATTTGTTTTGCTGTATTGGAGATCTTTAGCGTCTTATGATATGCCAGATAGGATGCAAAATCGTACGAATCATCTGCCAGTGCGGCAATGATCGCTTTCGTTTCCTCCCATAGCTGTTCTGCATCGTTTTCATAAGGTGGAATGCTCTCCTTGACGCCATAATACAAAATATGCGGCATCATTCCCTGGTCGAACAGTACATTTTCCGGACAAATAATCAGCTTCAGACGTTCCTGGGAATGCTGTTCGATCAGATGAAGCAGATTGTATGCTGCACGCCATTTCGTCTGTTTGTTTTTTTGCAGGACACTGTCGAATTTTATATATGATGCAGGAGGATAACAAGTGATGCGCAGCACGTCTTCTGTCAGTGAAAATTCGCGCCGAATCTCGGGATCAACTGCTTTGAGCATGTGAATTTCCAATTCCTCATGCAGCTTGATTTTTGCCCGATGCAAAGAAAAAACAACGCAATCATCTTCCGTTGCCACTGTCGCTCCTGTCTTTTTTTCCAAATACAATTCCTTTTGTTTCTCCAAAATGCTTCCCCTCCCGGATCAACACATGCGATAAAAAAATAATAGATGATGGCTAAATAGATTATGGGCTATGTGCTTTGGCTGTCAAGCAGCTAACGGATGTGCCCCGTGTAAATAGGGGGCTATAATATTTCCACTTTATCGCCAGTCATGATACCACATTCTGCCAGTGTCTTCGTTCCATAGAAAACCTTGTCCTTATTTGCCACGCGAATCCAGAATCCTTCCCGGGGCTTATTTGGGGGATTGGCGGTCTGCCATGCAATATCAACCAGCTTTTTAACGGTATGCTGGTCCGACAATTTCAGTTCGATTTGTCCCCGGTCGTAATTTTTTAGGTCCGTTGTAATTTGAATATACATATATGAAAACACCCCAATAAAGTGAAACTTGCATAATCGAAATTCTTTGCTGAATCAAAAATAGATAGTGCCTGCTCATATGGCACTGACACTATCTATTCTCGTATTCATTTTGAATTGTAAGTATTACGCGCGAATTTGACCCGCGATGTCTGCATCTGCATCACGCAATGCTTGTGCAGTGGAGATCAGCTGCTTGTTGACCTTATGAAGCAGTTCAACCATTTGCAGCATATGCGGTTTTAGTTCCTCGTACTGATCGCGGAATGCCACAAAAGCTTCCCCCTCCCAGATCTCGGCAAGGTTGTCCGTGACCGTGGTTGTTTCCGTGATCACGTCATTCATTCTTTCTGCTTCTGTTGCATACTTTCCTGCGTAGTCTTCCAATTCTTCCGGGTTCAAACGAATATTTGCCATTTTTCTCCCTCCATTCAAATTTAAAAATGATGAACCTTATTGCTATTATACATAAGGTTAGGCAATTTTTTTAGGATATTTCCCGATTGTTTCAAAAATTGATTATTTCGTCCTAGATGGAGAGTGAAAAAGGTTTAAAATGATGCAAATGCCCAAGAGTCGTCCAGCCCTTGCCACAGCTTGCATTCACAAGACATACCAGTCCAATGGGCCTATGACTATTTCATCATTTTTTAAAAGCACTAAAATTCTCATCAAATCGCACAGTCAATTATGCTATACTGCAAATAACCAAACAAAAACATAATAACTTAACCTTCGCAGTGCACCTTGCGGAAATTGGGACGGTGGGGATTGCATTATGCTCCATCCAGCGGGCCAGCTTCTATTTCAATGTTCTTACCCGCTCCAAAATACACTGCGCTTTCCGTGGGCGGTTTTCTCACCGAGGCTGAGGCCGTGCCGTTTAAAAGCACTCCGCCTGGAGCGACCCCGGACGGCAGCAATAGCATTAACTGAAAAATAAGTTGTTATTTTTTGAGTGCGAACATGAAGGACTAAGAAGAAGGTGACGGGTATGTTATATTCAAAAAAATATCTTCCAGTCGGAAGCGTCATTGGATTGGAAAATGACGCCAGAAGACTCATGGTGATTGGACGACAGCTTTATTCCGAAACAAACAACGTCATTCGGGATTATGCCGCTGTTTCTTTCCCGAACGGTTTCATTGACGCCCAGGAAAAATTCATACTTTTTGACAACGATGATATCGCAATCGTCTACCATTACGGTTACGTCGACGAAATGGAAATGGAGCTGGATCGTTTGTTGACCGAAGCAGAAAGCAAAAAGGATTAAGGGGAGCTGCCAATGGGGATCATTCGTTTTAGTAAAGATTTACCACCGGAGATATCCGATAATACAGTGAAGCTGGACAATTTGTTTCATGATGTATTTCAGAATATGGTGTTGTTTCGTGATGAATTAAGTAAACATACCGGAAAAGCTGCACACGCCCTAAAGCAAAATCTTGATGAACAAATCGACTTTTTTAGTCAGGCGACATGCATATTGATGACCTTTGCCGATTGCGTCAAAAGCTTTGTCGTTGCAGTGGAAGCAACAGACGAAGATTCCTGTTCCCCTGCAACGCCGATGGGCACCCGGTCCGAGCGACAGTACCAATATTCCGAAGCGCAAGCAGAAGAAGAAATCAAGCTGCACCCCGATCCATTGGAAGATGCTACGGAGAACTTTGAAACGAGGTTAGCAGATTTTGAAAGTATTTTGATCGAATTTCAAGCGTTGCTGGATAACGTCATGGCAAATACGGAATTTCCCTGGGGAGCTGTGGCGGAAGTCTGGCCGGAAGCTAAGGAGCGCATTCAATACATTGTTACCGAATTTAGAGAGCGGGTGCGCGGTCTCATCAACGATACACATAACCTCATCAAAGAACTGCAACGCGTTGACAACCTAATATCCACACAAATCCTGGAAGCAATCCACAAAGCCGTTGAAAAATGGGCGAATTAATCAGGTGCCATCCCCCGAACCATTCTAAATTGCTTGGGGACTGGCACCATAAGAGGTGACGAAATGGGAGTTTATGGAAGAGATCCATTGGTGGAACAGCTGCTCGCCTCCCACTTGAGTGAGGCGAACAGCATTGTGGCAAGTGCTGGCTCTGTTTTATTAAAAAAGCGCATGCAGTCGGGATGGGCAAGCGTTGGTTATGGCTCCATCTCTGCAAGTGCTGACAAAACCGTCCTTATGTTTGACCCGGAAGAAATTAACGACACCATTTCCGGCTGGATCAGCCAGTTTGAAACACTCCGGGAAACGGTCATCGCGAGATACGAGGCCATCAAAGAACCAGATGCTGCAGATTTATTCAAGCTCACGCAAATCCTAAACGATATCGCGTTTATACAGGATGCGTATGGACGTCTGAAAAATGAAGTACTGGATGTAGAGCAGGCGTTTGAAAACACGGTACGCGTGTATCGCTCTCCGCTACGGCAGGCTCTAAATGATGCCACCCTGCTTTATAACCGTCTAAATGATATCAAAGGTGATTATGCTGATTTTGCGAACGTATCCGTTTATGTGCATGGGATTGAATCGGATGGTTCGGATTTTCTCGAGGATGTCAAAGAAGTCGCCGAAGACGGTGATTTTATCATCCATCAATTACGTAACAGCGATAAAGTGTACTATATCAAGGATAGAGACGGAATCCGGGAAGTGGATTCCTATGCCGATTTAAATGAATTTGACAAAATCAAAGCCCAAAAAGGCCGGCTTCATATTGTATACGACACTGAGCATAAAAATGAACACCGGCAGGAAACAAGTGATGATCTGGTGGAAATGCTTACTGGCATGGGGCTGGTCAACGATGCCACCAAAATCGATATGTTCGCCCATAGTTACGGCGGACGCAGGTCCTTCCAATTTGCAATGGATTATCCCGAGCACGTCCGCAGCGTGACAACCATCGGCACACCTTACGATAAAAACACGCTTGGAAAAGTGGCTAATTGGCTGCCTTCATGGGGCTGGGTGCAAAATGTCGCCAATTTCTTTGGAAAAGAACCTTCCGAATACAGCGGCTACCTGGATCCAAATCCAAAAAACCAAAGAACAGATGATGGTGTGGACCACAGCAATGTTTACACCGATATGGCCAGTGAGGATTTGATTGAAGATATCAATCATCTAAAAGCTGCCAATCCGCAAGTCTATGCGCAATTTCAGGATATCGATTTTACTGCTGTTGCCGGCTATAGAATCGAGGGTGCTGCCACTTATCCTTATATTCGCGAAACGACAAGTGATGATGTCGTTTCCGTGAAGAGCCAATTGGCGGAATCACTTGGTGACACAATCGATGAACGCATCAAATACGAGGTGGAAGGCTCCGGCATGCTTACCAATCCGGGACATGTAAATGAAATCAGGGACGAGGACTTTGTCAACTTGATCAGACAAGTCAATAAAAGCCAAAAAGAGTAGGAAGTGCGTTAGATTGATGAAAAAACAAATGAAAGTTGGATTAATGCTTATGGGTATATTTTTTATGACTGCATGCGGACCTGAAAAAACAACTTATCAAAAGGGCTTCCCCGAACAAAGCACGCCGGAGATTTCACAGTTTTTACAATCGGAATTGATTGGAGGCGAATACGATTATTTGTTCACTCATCAAGAAACATCCGTCTATACGGACCATAAGGCGATCGAAAACGCATCGTATTACGCATTGCAGGCAAACAAGCTGACTGCCTTGTATAAGTCCTTATTCAACAATAACAATCCCGGGGAAACATTCCGCGATTTGAAAAAAAAGGACACCCAAGCACTGACTGCCTTGCAAGACTCGAAATCATTGCACTTGCCAACCATTGAAATGAAAAAAAATAATATGCTGCACATCAAAACCGATCAGGCAGAAAAAACATTTGATTTGCCTGACGTTTTACGAGCATTCGACCTCACCGCAAGCGATCGGTTAACGTTCACACTGTACCGGTCAAATGCCGATCATTTTCTGTTGCGACTGGAAAATATCGACAAAAAGGATGCAGATAAGCAATATATGGCACTTTTTTTCAAACAAGATTTGTCCCGGGTGGTACCGGTCAGCGATCATGCTGCAGCAATCAATCAAAAATTAGCCGATGGAAAACTGGATGAATTTTCCCATTTGTTTTCCAACCATGACAAAGATGCGCATTTCGTAAAAGCATTTCAAACAGGGGAACGCTTTATTGTTTTTGACAGCAAAGCAAAACAATTGAAAGAAATCAACAAAGCCGACTATTTGAGTGAAGATGGAAAGTATGTTTACATCAATGGGAATAAAAATCCCCTACCGGACGGAAAGCAGCAAATTCAGACAATCGAAAACTACATGGCCGGCAATGATAAATATGAACGGACGTTTGAAATCAGTTTTAAAAAGATCGCCAAAGAATTGGATCTAAAAAGCGCAAAAGATACCGGCATCGCGAAAATTGTCTATTTCAACAAAAACCTGGTCGTACTCATGCTGCAATACAACGCACCAATTGCCGGCAAAGCCGGAAAAACCAACGTCATCGTCGACCTGAAAAACAAAGAAAAACCAATCGCCTACCTCGTAGATCTTGGTTTGCAATTTTGAAAGATGTCAGGGATCTGATCAATTTTGAATATTTGGGTGAATAATATGCTGGATTATCTGAAAGACGCGGATATCGATCTTGTCATTGCTCAAGCAACTGCTGCCGATACTTCAAATATGAAAATACACCAACAAATGATAGACCAGTTGGAGCATGTTAAAAATGAACATGGCATGGAAGTATTAGCTATACGGGATAATCCAAGATATCGTTTTAATGTGCTACTGGAGTCATTAGAAATAAATGGATTGAAAGAAACAACGATAATGATGAATGAAGACAAGCAGAACCAAAATGATGAAGACTATTGGAGACAGTTTGAAAATGAGAATAAATCATTGCATAAAATTGATCTGACAGATTACTTTATGGTGGATGGGAATTTTCAGCCTGTTATTTGCAGCGTCATCGTCTATCGGGATGAAAATCATATCACGAATACTTATGCCAAAGGTTTCGGCCCGATTTTTGAAAAGAAAATTACGGAAATACTTGAGGGTAGGAAATAGATTCGGCGCGTTGATTTAAATGGGGGACTAAGGGGTGGATATATAAAAGGTGCCAGGCATCCAGACATTCGGAACTGTTCTGATGCCTGGCACTGCCTATTTAGCCTGCCATTGCCCTGTACAGGAAAATCGCAAATTGTACACGTTTTAAATCGCCGGTCCCATCAAAAAAACTTTTTCCTTGCCAATGCTAACCCTCAGAACTTTTTGCTATGTACTTCAATTGCATTTAAAAATGCCGGTATGTTCAAACCTGCTGTCTAAAAAATCGATATATTCATCCTCTCTCTATTCTACTTTTTATTAATCGACAAATCACAGAAAGTTCAGTTCTATAGACCTATCAATTGGTTATAATTGCCGAACTTGTTCAGTAAAGCAAATTGCGGCAATTGGAAAAAGATGAGTCCGCATTTTACGCCTTCTTACGTCTTTCTATCCTTTTGCCTTTTAGCACGGAATCCCATTACGAGCAAATCAAAAAAACTATTGACAACGTTTGCACAAAGTTGTAACCTTGTACGTAACAAGTTAATAGCACGTGATGGAGATCAGGAGCCCGCACTATATCATCTGCTTTTCTATTGGAAAGCAGTAACTGTTGTAGTGCGGGCTTTTTGATTGTTTACCTTCACATGTTGTAGGGCGAGCTTTTTGATTGTTTACCGTCATCCTTGCGCGCACTCTTGTTATCTATTTGTTTCTTTGGCAACGTATTCATTCCATTGGAGAAAGGGGAAAAAGCATGTCAGAATTCATGGCTGAATTGATAGGTACAATGATTTTAATTATATTCGGTGGTGGCGTTGTTGCATGTGTTAATTTAAGTAAGTCAGGCGGTAAAGGTGGCGGCTACGTTGTCATCACGATCGCATGGGGAATTGCAGTTACCATGGGAGTATACGCATCCGGCAATTTTTCGGATGCACACCTGAACCCGGCTGTTACGTTAGGGTTTGCTGTTGCAGGCGACTTTCCTTGGGATAAAGTTCCGGCGTATATATTAGCGCAAATGTTAGGGGCATTCCTTGGTGCCGTCGTTGTATTTTTCGCTTATTTGGCGCATTGGCGCGTGACAAAGGACCAAGGTGCGAAATTGGGTGTTTTTGCAACCGGTCCAGCGGTAGACAGCCCGCTAGCCAACCTTATTACAGAGATTATTGGTACATTTGTACTTGTGATGGGATTAATGTTTATCGGTGCGAATGAATTTACAGAAGGTTTGAATCCGGCAATTGTCGGTTTGTTGATTGTTGCAATCGGCATGTCACTTGGGGGTCCGACTGGCTATGCCATAAACCCCGCACGTGATTTGGGACCCAGAATTGCGCACGCGCTATTGCCGATTCCTGGTAAAGGGCCATCTAATTGGAAATACGCTTGGATTCCTGTAGCAGGACCAATCATTGGCGGTGTCTACGGAGCGTTGTTCTATGGTTCCATTTTTGAAGGTCATTATAGCGCCGGATTTTGGATTGCCACAGTTGTAATGGCTATCATCTTCATTGCGGCGGCGACGATAGAGCTAAGAAAAAAGGATCCTGTCGAAGAAAATAATGTATCTGGGAAGGCCGTTTAAGAAAAATATTTTCATATAAAATGAAACTTCATTCAGTGGGGGCTCTTTCTCCCCTACTGATCAAGTAATGAACCCGGGTTAAAACCGCCACATCCCGGGGCTGCGGTTACGCTTCCCACCGAAAACAATTGTGGTAACACCTGAGTGATCAACGTATTGCTGGCCCGAACCAATTCGGGTGTTTGATTTTTTGTTGACCCCGCCTTACCATTTTTCATTTCATCCAAATGATTGAAGTGGGGGTCATACAGCCAGTTCATATTGCATTAAAAGTAAACTTTCAGGGAGGAAATAGTAATGGGTAAATATATTTTGTCATTGGATCAAGGTACAACTAGTTCAAGAGCCATTCTTTTTAATCATGACGGGGAAATTGTGGGAAGTGCACAACGTGAATTTGAACAATTCTTTCCGAAGCCAGGATGGGTGGAACATGATGCAAACGAGATTTGGACTTCTGTTCTGAGCGTAATCGCGGAACTTTTACAAAAGGGAGATGTGTCACCAAGTGATATCGCCGGCATTGGCATCACGAACCAGCGTGAAACAACGGTCGTCTGGGACAAAAATACAGGCAAACCTATTTACAAAGCAATCGTGTGGCAATCCCGCCAAACGGAAGATATTTGTAAAGAACTGCGTGAAAACGGCTACAACGACCTATTTAGGGATAAAACCGGCTTGTTGATTGATCCCTACTTTGCCGGGACAAAAGTGAAATGGATCCTGGATAACGTTGATGGCGCACGAGAGAAAGCTGAAAAAGGTGAATTACTATTCGGTACGATTGATACTTGGTTAATCTATAAATTATCCGGTGGAAAAGCACACGTGACAGATTACACGAATGCATCCAGAACACTAATGTATAACATTTACGATTTGAAGTGGGACGACGAATTGTTGGAAATTTTGACGGTGCCAAAAAGCATGCTCCCAGAAGTGAAATCATCTTCTGAAGTGTATGCCAATACAGTAGACTACCACTTTTTCGGCCACGAAGTACCAATTGCCGGGGTGGCAGGTGACCAGCAGGCGGCATTATTCGGTCAAGCTTGCTTTGAAGAAGGGATGGCCAAAAATACGTATGGTACCGGCTGCTTCCTCTTAATGAATACAGGAGAAACAGCAGTAAAATCTCAAAATGGCCTATTAACTACACTGGCATGTGGCGTAGATGGAAAAGTCCAATACGCTTTGGAAGGAAGTATTTTTGTTGCAGGCTCTGCCATTCAATGGCTGCGCGATGGTCTTAAGCTGATCAACAATGCCCCTGAAAGTGAAGATTATGCCACAAAAGTAGCTTCAACCGATGGCGTTTACCTCGTACCCGCATTTGTCGGCCTGGGTGCTCCTTATTGGGACAGTGACGCTCGCGGGGCAGCATTTGGTCTTACACGCGGTACCTCAAAAGAACATTTCATTCGTGCCACATTGGAATCACTGGCGTACCAGACAAAAGATGTGCTGGATGCGATGAATGCTGATTCCGGCATTGATCTGAAAGCACTCCGCGTTGACGGCGGTGCAGTTAAGAATAATTTCTTGATGCAATTTCAAAGTGATATGCTTGGTGTACCGGTGGAGCGACCAGTCGTAAATGAAACAACAGCTCTGGGCGCTGCGTACCTGGCTGGTCTTGCAGTAGGCTATTGGAAAGACAAAGAAGAGATTGCAAAACAGTGGAAAGTGGACCAACGCTTCAGCAACACAATGGATGAATCCGAGCGTGATAAATTATATGCCGGCTGGCAAAAAGCCGTTGAAGCAACCCGCGCTTTTAAGTAATGGGATAAAGGGACAGGCTGATAGGGCGTATTTGCTTAAAACGTTAAGAAAATAGTCTTGGTTATTGCTTGGATTGCTGCACAAAATGGAAATATTTATGCATCTGGCAGATGGGGTTTTGGAGGGATGGTTGCCTGGGCAACCGTCCTTTTTTAATGGGAAAGTAGCAGTATGGCTCTCACCGCATCCAAGAAATTTTATAAGTGACCTTTGGACTGTGAATTAGATGCAGTTGGGCACTGATAAGCTTTATCGGTGACCTTTTGGCTGTGTTTTTGTTGCAATTGGGCACTGATAGCCTTTATCAGTGACCTTTGGACTGTATATTAGATGCAGTTGGGCACTGATAGCCTTTATCAGTTCCCTTTTGACCGTAATTCAGATGCAATTGGGCACTGATAGCCTTTATCGGTGACCTTTTTGGTAGGGACGAGGGACCTGTCCCTGCGTCCCGCCCCGGCGATCTCCCCGCTCCCACCTACTCAAAAGAAAATAGTTCCGCTGTATCTACCCTTGTTTGATTAATGAAATAAAAGTCATTCGTCTTTGGGTCATATCGGTAATCGTTTTTCCATTCGTCAGCATGCTTGATGATCTGTTTGATTGCGGAGAGAAATTGATATATTTCCTCGTTTGTCATAGTCGGGTGAATGGAAATTCGTACCCACCCTGGTTTTGTAGAAAGATCGCCAGTATCAATCTGATCCGTAATTTCTTTGGAAGTTTTTTGATCAATTGACATTAAATAGTGTCCGTATGTCCCCGCGCATGAACAACCACCTCTTAATTGAAAGCCAAATCTGTCATTGAGCAGTTTCACAACCAAGTTATGGTGTAGATTCCTGATATTGAATGATATGATGCCCAATCTTTTTGTCTTATCTGCAGCAAACACATGGACTTCCGGAATACGATTTAGGCCGCGCAATACGATTGAAGCGAGTTCTTCCTCCCGTATCAATAAATTTTCTGTGCCCATTTGTTCTTTTAAACGAATGCATAAAGCTGCCCGAATGGCTTGCAGAATACCCGGTGTTCCTCCATCCTCACGCCTTTCAATATCTTTAAAATATTGGACGCCACCCCATGGATTGGTCCATGTAACGGTTCCCCCTCCTGGTTGGTCCGGAACATGATTAGAATATAACTTTGAATGGAAAATCAACACACCACTTGATCCAGGTCCACCTAAAAACTTATGTGGTGAAAAATAAATGGCATCCAAAGATTCACTGCTATTTTCAGGGTGCATATTTATGTTTGAATAAGGTGCTGAAGCTGCAAAGTCAATAAAACAGTAACCCCCATGCTCGTGCATCACCTTAGCCAGTTCATGATATGGCGTTTCAATCCCTGTCACATTGGAGCAAGCCGTAAAAGCGCCGATTTTCAGTTTACGATTTTTATATTGATCAAGAAGCTCATTTAAATTAGATGGACTTACATTGCCATCCGGATCAGGTGCCACAACACAAACATCTCCAATTGTCTCCAACCAGGAAGTATGATTGGAATGATGCTCCATATGTGAGATAAAAATGACAGGCGTATTTTGTTCACTTAACCTTACCTTGTCTTTAAACCTCTCTGGAACTTTCAACCCGAGTATTCTTTGTAGTTTATTTACGGCAGCTGTCATTCCCGAACCTGCAAATAAAATGCAATCGTTGCTATTTGCATTCACATGTTCTTTTATCACACTTTTTGCCTCTTCATAAGCTGCTGTCATAAATGCACCTGTCATATTTGAATCCGTATGTGTATTTGCCATATATGGGCCGAACACTTCACATATCTTATCTTCAATTGGTCTATACAGACGGCCGCTTGCCATCCAATCGGCATATATGATCTTTTTCCTGCCGAAAGGAGATAGAAATTCATGGTCAATGCCAATGATTCCATCCCTGAACTGTTGAAAATAGGTTTCCATTTCCCCAAGCACTTCATAATGGTTACTACCTATCTTAGCCCTAAGCATTTTTATTCACCTTTTTTCATAAAAGTCCTCCATGTAACATATGTTGCTTTTTGCAAATTGTTTGCTGTGGTACTGGAACGTTACGAACGAATAGATTGGAACAATTGACGCCATTAAACCCGATAGCATGCATACCATGAGGCATCTGCCAATAAATGGTCTCTTTTATCAGTCGGATCTGCTTCCCTTGTCCCTTTTCCATGCTTTTCATGAAAAAATGCACAGCAAAGAAATTCGCAAACTGCAAATCTACCTCACTTTACATATTCCCGCATAAATTGCAGCAGTTTCTCTTTCTCCTTTTGCACATCTATTTCTGACCATGGCTTTTTATCCGCCCTACCCTGCCCATCAAAATTATCATCACTAATCCATTCAGGCACAACCCGCTTGCGATCAGCTCTACCGTTATTGCCTGATCTTGAAGCTTTTTTTGCAAATTCTCCTTTTCTGCTTCCTACACACTGGAAATCCCTTTTATTTCCCAGTTTTGCAAAATCTTTTTCACATAATTCCAGTTTGTCTTGTTATAATCCAGTGCACGTTTCATCGCATGTAAAACAAGCCCTGCGCTCATTTCATTCAGATAAGCCTGGATATCTTTGCGAACGTACGCGATAAGCGTTCCAAAGTTTTCCTGAAAAAATACAAATACATCATCATGTATATTTTGTTTTATTTTATTTTCATTTGCTTGTTGTTTAGGTTTTATTAATGGGACCACATGCCGATTCATCTGACCGTGCGTTTGCCGGTCCACTCCCCGGACAACCTGCCCGCTCATTCTGCCGTCCTCTTCTTGAGTCATGCTTGACTGTTCATCCTGCACCCGTTTAATCCTTAAGTTTTCGCTCCCCTGCGCTTCAGCTTTCTTAACTTCACCTGCACTTATTCCCCTTTGAAATGCAACTTTTTGATTTGGGTCCGCCGCTTGCACACCCGTATTGGCATCCAAATCAAACTGTCCGTCATTGTCAAGCAGATCGTTTTCATTGTTGCTATCGTACGTCGTATCAAGAACCAAGCTTTTCATCCGTTATACAGCTGCCTGATTCCCTCTTGATTCATATGCAATCAGCTCCTTGCCACGAAGCTCCTGCCGCGCCCGTTTGAAGCTGCTTTCCGGCAGACCCGACTTTACACGCAACACCATCATCGAAACGGAAAAAGTTTCCTTCCACCTTGTCTTGTTGTTGATATGCATCAACGTGTGCCAAAGTGTGATGGCGATGAAGACAGTGGATTAAACTCCAATTGATCATAAAATGCATTGATTTCCCTTATGTAGTTCATACAAACGCCCTCTTTCCGAAAATATGTTGGGACAGCTTCAAGTAAAAACCGTCCATATCCATAATCGAAAAAAGTTTAGGTTTGGGGGTGTCTTAGGGTAAAAAATTTTTTAAAAAACGGGGTCATGATTATTTATTAAACGACCTACCTGCTAAAGCAGGTGGATGTAGACATAAATGTCGACGACTAAAGTCGTATTTTAGGCTGAAGTCCTGCTAAAAGCCCCTATGCTGAAGCAGACTATAAAATTTGACCAAACGCAATCTTCTATCCTACATATTGCATTCTTTCTTTCATTGAATTGGTTTGCTATATAGTCTCTCGTTCAACCGTCCAACCTTTCCTTTGCATTCTTATTTTGATTGTTGGTTAAGCTGTGTAAATGCACTCCCCATTCGTGCAGTAAGGTGATCATATACTTAAAATTTGTTCCTCAAAGTCAAATAAATCATTTGTATCCTTTAATAATTCGCTGATTTTTGATATAATTATATTCATGAATAGGTCTCTTTCTAATGTATTTTGCCTGGTAGCTATACATTTATGATAGAGAGCCTTTTCTTTTTTTCTAGCATTTTGTTTCAAATCCCCGAGAACTATTTTACATATAGAATATGTCTTGCTATTACAGTTCAGAAATCATGTATCAAAAAAGCCAACCATGTATATACTTATATATACAAGATCAAAAAGGTGTGATATCATGGAGACAAACAGCAATAAAGGAGATTTGACAATGACCACAAAAGCAACGAAATGGGGAAATAGTGTAGGTGTTCGTATCCCACATAAAATAGCCCAAAAATACGGTGTTCATGATGGAACAGAAATCCAAATAGAGGCTTACGGAAAAAATGGCATTATTTTAAAGCCAATTGTGGAGAAAGACCCGACACTAGAAGAATTGTTAGAGGGGATCACCGAAGAAAACAGGCACGAAGAATATTTCAAACGACCAATGGGAAGGGAAATGTTGTAATGGTATCATTAAAAAAAGGTGATATCGTGTTTATGCAATTTGACCCGCAATCTAGTCATGAACAGGCGGGATATCGCCCTGCAATCGTATTGTCCAAAGAAATATTTAATAGCCGCACTCATTTTGCAGTTGTTTGTCCAATCACCAAACAAAAAAAGGGTTATCCATTTGAGGTTGAGTTGCCAGAAGGGTTAGAAGTTGAAGGGGTTATTTTAACCGACCAGCCAAAGAGTATGGACTGCCATTCACGAAATGTCAGGGTAGTTGGTCAAGCTCCGGACAATACTGTTCGTACATGCATTAAACGAATCCATACTTTTTTATCTTTAGATTGATTAAAACAAATAGAAATCCAACTTTTATGAGATGTACCAAAAACGAAAAATTGAAAGCTGAACGTTTTCAGTTCTTTTTTTTGTTTTTTCAATTTCCAAGCCATAGCTGACATTTATTTTCATTATCAGAAATGAAACCCCCGTACAATTTCGTTCTTCATCGTTTTTTCCGAAAACAGTCATCCCAATCAGTGTCAGTAGCGTTGCGAAACGTTTGAAAAGGGCTAACCATTTCTAAACTGTCCTTCCATTCGGCAATCGTCAAGTTTGTTCTTTGCCCTTTTTTAGGGTGTACTTCAAAAAAATGCAGGGGTCAAGATAACAAACAGGCAAAAAAGTACAAAATGCCTTGCGCTTCTCTAGTGATTGGTTATGGGCGCACATCATAAAAAACTCGTATCCGCGGATACGAGTTTTTTAGTCTAAAGATATTTTTTATAGAAGTCTTTCAGCTTATCAACGGCTTTTGCCACCGGTTCGGGCTGATCATATAAATCATAATGAGTTACGCCTTCAAGAACAAGGATATCCTTATCTTGAGAAGCGGCTTTTTCATACAGTTCGTGACCATCATAATATGAACCAAAGCTGCCTTTGACATCGCCAACAACAATTTGTAATGGCTGTGTAAGCAGCTGATCAGCTAAATGGAATGCATCAAATGCAATTACTTTTTCTATACTCGTGAATTTTAGCTTATTTGGAGAGTTTGGACTTTGTCCTCTTGGTGTTTTGTAGTAATCGATGGCCTCTTTAATATCAATGTCATCAATTCCAGCTTCTTCTCTTTCTTCCTGGCTGTTTGGAATCCACTGGGTAATCATTGGTTCTGCACCATTTGCTTCAGCAGTACGCTGCTTGCCTATTTGCTCCAACGTCTGGATTGGATTTTGTTCACGATAAAGTCTGCCAATATTTGCACATGCAACAGCACCAACTGCTTTAATGCGTTTTTCCGTCATCGCTGCATTTGCAGCATAACCACCTCCTGCGCAAACACCAAGTACGCCGATACGATCATTATCAACAATATCTAATGTTGTTAAATAGTCTACAGCAGAGCGAATATCCTCTACACGTGCAGATGGGTCTTCGGTATAACGCGGCTCTCCGCCGCTTTCTCCCTGATAGGAAGCATCAAATACGATAGTGACATAGCCAAACTCTGCGAATTTTTCAGCATATATTCCGGCAGTTTGGTCTTTACAGCTGCTTCCCGGATGAACGCAAACCAGAGCTGGTGTTGCTTTGCTAGCATTTTCTGGTGTGTTTAAAAAGCCTGCTACTTGTACACCGTTGGATGGAAAAGTAATTGATTTTTTACTGAAACACATAAATAATCTCCTCCTATAAAAATATACTTGTGTTACTTAATTCCCTTGTGTAAACTAATATAAGGGTTATAAAGCAGGAATTCAATGGTCATCTATTTTTATATGTATACTAATACGCATATCTGAAAATGTGTGAAGTAAAAGGGGATAAACCATGACGGCAAAAATGGATAGAAGAATTATGAAATCACAGAAAGCCATTCATAGAGCCTTTCTTGATAAGCTTTACGAGGATGGATTTGAGTCTGTTACAATAAAAGATATTACTGATAAGGCTGATTTAAGCAGAAAAACGTTCTATTTACATTATAATGATAAATACGATTTGCTGGATAAAATTGTTGAAAAACATTTAAAGGAATTAGAAGAAATATGTGATCAAAAGAAAGATAAAGGATTGATCGAGGGAACGATTATCTGGTTTAGATACTTCGAAGACCATAAATTATTTTTTGCTTCCCTATTTCAGGGTACCAGCACAGTTTCTTTTCGTAATAAACTGCTGAATTTTATTATGGAAGAAGTCGACAAAAAACTGGAAGCATCTGCATTACCTGAAAATATAGACCGGAAGATTATTTTGAAATTTTTGGGGACAGCGGTTATGGGCGTATTGGAATCCTATGTTTTAGAAGACATTGACGGGGATATGGAAACCATCGCTGCACAAGTTGGAGAGATGTTAAAAAGGAATTTATAAAGTGAAACTTCAATCAGTGGGGATTTCGTACTCCCCCACTGATTGTTAGTTGAACCAATCGGGCTTTTACTGGCTGTTGATCCCCCACTTATCATTTTAAGTTACTTTTCAATTATTGAAGCGGGGGTCTTACAGCCAGTTAACCTGCGATAAAAAAGCATTCCTGTAATGAGATACTTTTCCATAAGAGGATGGTGCTTTTTGAGTGCATCCTATTAAGTGGGGAGTATAATAGAAATGTAGACAGAGTGTATTTGTCAGAAGGAGCAAGTAGTTTGGGACTGGAAAGACCCTTCAATATAGAAGAAAGCATACTCTGCCTTTCCTTATTTATTTGTAGAATGGGAGAGATTTTTTATGAAAGCAGCAAGAATTTACGCTGAAAAAGATGTTCGGGTGGAGGACGTCGAAATAAAAGAAGTCGGGGCAAATGATGTGAAAGTAGAAGTAGCCTGGACTGGAATCTGTGGTTCAGATTTACATGCTTATTCTCATTTTATTGGTATTCCGACAGAAGAGCATCCAATATCGAAAAGACAAGCTCCACTGACATTGGGCCATGAGTTCAGTGGAACAGTAACTGAAGTAGGCAGTGATGTAACAGCCTTAAAACCAGGTGACCGTGTTTGTATTGAGCCGAACCTTCGCTGTGGAGAATGTAAGGAATGCCGTGAAGGAAATTATCATATGTGCAGAAACAGTAATGGTGCATTTATCGGCTTGGCAGATGACGGCGGGTTTGCAGAATACTGTGTTATGAATGAACAATATTGTCATCAAATTCCTGATGAGATGACTATGGAGCAGGCTGCACTGGTAGAGCCTACTGCAGTTGCATATCATGGTGTTGATATAGCAGGTGTGCAATCAGGAGATGCTGTTCTTGTTACAGGTGCAGGTCCGATTGGGCTATTAACAGCTTTATCTGCACGTGCAGCTGGTGCAAATAAAGTATTTGTCAGTGATGTTTCCAAAGAACGTTTGGAATTAGCAGAGACTTTTGGGTTTGTAAAAACGTTAAACCCAATGGAAGATGATGTTGTTGCTGTAGTTATGGAAGAAACAAATGGTGATGGTGTTGACGTGGCGTTAGAATGCGCAGGAGTTCAACCGACATTAGATACTTGTTTGCAGGCTGTTAAGCGTAAAGGAACAGTTTGTGTGGTGGCAATCTTTGCTCAAAATCCGGAAATCGATGCATTTGCTTCAACGACTAAAGAAGTAGAAATTAAATTCGTTCTTGCATATGCGAATATCTATGACCGTGTTATTAATTTGATTACAAGCGGACAAATTCCGTCTGAGAAAGTCGTAACGCATAAAATTAAATTAGACAATGTGGTAGAAGAAGGATTTGAATTGTTACTTAACGATAAAAGCCAATCTAAAGTGCTTGTCAGTGCAAAATAAAAACGATTATCTATTCTTGAAAGTCTGCAGAAAAAGAGTCTGCAGACTTTTTCTCACTGTATAGGAAATTATAAAATTATTGGCTTGTGGATAACTACCTATAGATAAATAGTTTTGTCCAGCGCCAAGTAAGCATATGCACATTCTACTTGTAGAGATTACTATATTGATTTTTACATGAATTAGAGAAGATATGACAATTATTTCACGTATACAAGGCAGCGGTAGAAGTATTAGCTCTTTATCAGTAAAATTGTCCATCTGCTTACTTCTCGAACTTTTAACTGTATTTGTATAAGGTAAATCATCCACATATACGTTGAGTAAAAAGGGTATACCATTAATATGTACAAAAGATAGTTTCCAGTAGAAAGAAGGATATGCATGAATTTCAAAAATGTAACGGTTGCTGGAGGCGGCGTGCTTGGCAGTCAAATTGCCTACCAAATTTCCTTTAAAGGATTTAACGTAACCGTTTATGACATTAATCAAGATGCTATAGAAGCTGCAAAAAGAAGCTAATTGAAACTCCCAACCCGAAAAAGGGATAAGCTGATTATTTTCAGCGGGGTTCTTGAAAGCTTAACGTTTTCAGTTCATTTTTTATTTTTTACAATTTCCAGGCCATAGCTAACATTTTATTTTCTTTATCAGAAATGAAACCTCCGTACAATTTCATTCTTCATCGTTTTTTCCGAAAATAGTATCATCCCAATCAGCGTCAGCAGCGCATATAAGGCAGTTGCAGCACTTGGCCATAATACCGTTGACCAGGAGCTTAGGAACAGAATAACGGGCAGAAAACCTAAAATTACCATTGTGGTCATATACCCGATGTATTCCCGCCATTTCATTGGTTTTCGCAGTACAATAATCGTTACAAACAGTGTAGCAAGCGTGACGAGAAAAGGAATAACATAATGGATCGACCATTTTGAACTTCCAGATGCCACATCCAGGATAAAAAGCATGATAGAGAGTGCTATAACTTGAAAAATGACTTTGGAACCGGTGTGTGCTTTAGAGAGGATGGTATGATTAATCAGCAATAAACCATATAGTACGGGGCCTAGTACATACAAGAACCATAATTGATCCGGTTCCGTTAACAAATTGATCAATAAACTAGTACTAATGGCGAAAATCGCAATAAACAAGACAAGCCGCTGCGCAAAACGACGCCGGTGGATTTTGGTTTCATAGGCAGGATAATACCCGTTATCTTCCATTTTATTAGAAAGCTTGTGTTTACATAGTGGACAATATTGTTGTTGTGTATAGATATTGCAATTTGAGCAATAATGCTGCATTGTTTTCACCTGCTGTCATTGGAGTATACTTCTATCTCCAAATTATATGTCTTGGAAAGCTCCCTAAAGAAAGC
The DNA here is from genome assembly GCF_030732005.1 of Tigheibacillus jepli. Classification (GTDB taxonomy): domain Bacteria; phylum Bacillota; class Bacilli; order Bacillales; family Amphibacillaceae; genus Tigheibacillus; species Tigheibacillus jepli. The sequence goes on from NZ_JAROCA010000027.1 coordinate 35,565, forward strand.
CCGTATAATATCTGCTTCTTGTATCATTCTTGCAAATGTGATGACAAGTTCGTCACCCACCGCGATCATCCCGCCGTTGATCGGGCTTTTCTTTGTCGGGTACATAACCATTTCCATATGAGCAATATGTGATTCCATTGCCTCAGGAAGTCGTACTTTCCCCATATTTGTCAAGGTCATCGCTTTGGTACGCTCACTAAAACTCCTATAACCGTAACGAATGGCATGGTATTTAATCGGAAGCGGAATAAAACGTGCAGTCAGTCTTGTTTGCCATTTCACCTGATCGTTAATACTTTGCTGCAAGCTTTCCTTTCGCACCTTCTCACGTAGCTGCTTCGATGTTTCTCCGATAATTTCTTCTAATGTCATCTTTTCAGTCACAGACATGCCGATATTGACAACGCCAAAGAAATTGCGCAGGGTATTGGAAGGGAAAAAGTTTCGCAGGTTAACCGGCACGGCAATCTTTATTTCCTCTTTATATGCCCGATACTGTAATCTTTCTTTATAAATAGCCGCAATTAAAATGGCAGTGACAAAAGCGGTAATTGTTGTTCCATACTCTTTTGCGAGCTGATGCACTCTACTTGCGCTCATTTTTCCATGGATTACAATGGTTTGATCCATGGAAGTGCCGCGGATCTGATAAGAAGTCGTCTCCCTAAATTTCTCTGCTTTTTCGTCTGTCCCATAGTTTTGGTAACTATCGTCTCTTTCATAATAGCTTGGCTGATTATGAATATCGATCAGTGTACCTTCATAGGCCACGTCTTCTCCAAGATGAGATAAATAATAATAAACAAGTGTCTTTATAAATTCCAAAGCGCCTGTCCCATCTGTTACGGAATGGAAAGTTTCCACAGCAATACGTTTTTTATAATAGGTGACACGTAATAAAAATCCATTTGTTTCCAATGGGTCGATCGGTGCGCATGGATATTCGCTTTCTGGATGAACAAAAAGCTTCTCATTATTGTCTACAAGAAAATCCCAGAAAACACCTTTACGGAACTTCACTGCAAACATGGGGAGGCGTTTGAGTGCATCGTCCAATGCAAGTTGAAGTATAGCCGGCTGTACTGTTTTCTTCATCATTACAGCAATCCGGAAGACCGAAGAATTTGTTTGCTCCGATACAGCACGAAACAATTTCCCTGCATTATCAAGTTTGTACCATTCATCCATCTGTCGAACACCTCTATACATGCTGATTTGACCTGTACCCTATTTTACCTCAAATTTGCTCGACATTCATCGTTAAGCCGCCAACTTTGCTTCAACCTATGTAGGATTTTATTTAAAACTGACAAGAAAGAGTTATCAATTTACGTAGCTTTATGATGTTCACGATTTTTTTGGTAGCTTTTTTGCCTCCTTAATCGAAAAAAGCCAAAGATATGATTCATTTTCGGGTATTCAAAATAGTTCATTTTAATTCATTACCAAATACCTTTGATCGTGTATATGGCTATGGGAATCGACCATACATGACTCCAATCTCGAGTAAATCATTTCTTCGTGATACACTTGATTCATTCAATATATTAAAAATACCGTTTACAAAAAAATTAACAAATTCTGTTCTGCTCCTGGCTGGTTATTTATATTTGATATGGGCTAAACCATAAATACACATCCCTATCGCCAGGGCAGAAGAATTTGAAGCAGTGAACTACCCACCACTTACCACCATTACAGGTTGCTTGAAGTGGGGGCTTCTTGGGTAATCGCCACTTTTGGTAGCTGACGAATTTGACCAAGCTAACCCTCTTGTTCCAAAAGTTTATATACTTCCGACAATCCTGTAGCGGCGGCGCTTTTAAGCAAAATGAATTACAAGGAAGAAGAGCGGGTGCAAGTGAAGAAGGAATTCTTCCGGATGATGGGAAACATGCAGCCTGATCCAGCCAAACAACGTTTATTATACGGTTTTTTCGAAAGCTATTTGCAATTAAACGATAAAGAGGAGGAACAACTGATGGAAGAAATCAAGCATATGGATGAGGCAGACAGGATTATGGAGATTCCGATATCGTATGAGGAGAAAGGAAAAGAAAAAGGCCGAGAAGAAGGTAGAGAAGAAGGCATCAAGCATTGTGATGCTGTCTTTGACCAAAAAATTCCAATCCTGACTCAAAATAAGCCCTTCAGGAAACAGCAGAACGGCAATGTTGGATTTTTCCAAAGATAAATTAGTTGATTTGGGAGCGGTGTATCATTTTTCTTTCTGTGTAAAATGCCCTATTTAATGAGTGTTGTCGGAATTGATAGTTGATGAACGTTGGAAATTTGAAACTTGGTTCCAGTCTTCATTTTACTTGCAAATATCTATATTCTATTATAAAATTTAGTTAATTATACCTCTTTATCCCTTCTCTTATAATTGAGTTTTTCCGTCTCAAGTTTTTCTACAAACACTAAAATTTCCAAAAATGTTAGCTGATTTAACGGTAATGTTTTTAGACTAAACCCAATTGAATCTGTTCGCTGAGAATGAATAAAAAGGTTATAAATATATAGGGGAGTGAAGTCCATGAATAGTGTTTTATCTTATCCTTTTAGAGGGCCATATGGAGATGCGAAATATAGGGGGAATTGCTCGGGATATATAATAAAAGACCTTTTGGAGCATTATAGACCAAAAAACTTTCTTGAGTGTTTTGCAGGAAGTGGAACAGGATATGATGTTGCAAGAGAACTTGGATATGAGAACAGTATTCATCTTGATCTCAATGATAGATTTGGCCAATTTAATTTACTTACAGATACCATTCCAGCAGGAGCGGACTTTGTATTTAGTCATCCACCATATTGGAATATTGTGAAGTATTCTGGAATCAAGAATGTGTGGGGAAACCAACCTCATAAAGATGATTTGTCTCATATAAATGATTACAGTGAATTTGTTGATAAGTTGAATTTGATTAATAAAAAGATATTTAAGAGTATTCAATCTTATGGAAGACACGCAATTTTAATCGGAGATATAAGAAGGAATGGAAAGTACTATTCAATCATAAAAGACATGAAATGGTACGGTGACTTAGAAGCGCATTTAATCAAAATACAACATAATACACTAAGCCAAAATAAAAGATATTCCAACAATAATTTTATACCAATTGCTCACGAGCATCTTCTAGTTTTCCGAAAAACCCCTGACTATCTTTAATTTCCTTCACAATAGTTTCCATTAAATATTTGAACGTCTAATTGAGATACTTAAAAAAATTAGATACGGGCACGTCCAGTTCTTCTGAGATGTCGAATAATATCTCTAGTGAGAATCCCTTTTCCGAATTAGGTGCCTCTATTTTGCTGATATAACTAATGCTCACACCAAGCTTTTCGGCAAGTTGTTTTTGAGTAATGCCTTGTTCCTTTCTGTATTCGATAATTGCTTTTGCTATGAGCTTATACTTTGAGTCATGTTTTTTTTTCATAAAAATACCTCCCCCTTAATCTTAAAACATAAAGACAAGCATTAGCTTGCACTTATAGTGAAATAATATATACTATAGATAGGGATGACCTATTCATAGTTCGCTATAAAAAACTACTGCATAATATAAACTTTAGTGTTAAACTCAATGGTAATGGAGGTAAAAATATGGTTGTTACGCAACAAAAAAATATCACGAAAGCAAAGCCTTTTCTAAAATGGGCTGGAGGTAAAACACAGTTATTACCAACAATTAAACAGAATTTACCGCTAGCTGCTTTGGAAGGTGGAACAATAAAAAAATATGTAGAGCCCTTCGTCGGAAGTGGCGCTGTCTTATTTGAGATAATGAGTGCATTTCCCCAAATTGAGGAAGCTGACATTTATGATATCAATCCCGAGTTAATTAATGTATATAAATCAATTCAGTATAATGTTGAAGAATTGGTTGAAATCTTACATGCATACGAGGATAAATATATCCCTATGGGTCAGGAAGAACGTAAACTTTTTTACTATGCTATAAGAAAAGAGTTTAACAATGACTTGGATTTTATTGAAAGAGATTACTATCCAAACATTAAGCGGGCTGCACAGTTTATATTTCTAAACAGAACCTGTTTTAATGGGTTATATAGGGTGAATAAAAAAGGAGAGTACAATGTTCCAATGGGCCAGTATAAAAATCCCACTATTTGTAACGAACCGGTACTTATAGCAGCTAATGCTTTTCTTAAGAAAGTTAGGATCCATTTGGATGATTATAGGGAGTCTCAACATCTTATAGATGAATCAACGTTTGTTTACCTCGATCCACCATATAGACCGATTAGTAAAAGTTCAAGTTTTACTTCCTATAGTAAATTTGACTTTAATGACACTAATCAGATTGAACTAAGGGACTACTTTAAAATCTTGGATAAAAAGAACGCATATGTAATGTTAAGTAACTCAGATCCTAAAAACAATGATATAAGTGATAACTTTTTCGATAATTTATATGAGGAATTTCATATTCAACGTGTGAATGCAAGCAGAAGAATTAATTCTAAGGCTTCAAATCGAGGAGAGATTACAGAATTACTTATAAAAAATTATTAAACCAAAATATATTCTGGAGTGTTTTCAGTGGACAATATTATTACAAAAAATATATCGCCATACTTTAGCAGTCATGATTTTGTTCTTTATCATCAAGATTCACTGGATTTACTAGAAGATATTGCTCCAGGTAGCATTGACATGGTTTTTGCAGACCCACCGTATTTTCTTTCAAATAATGGAATAACTTGTAGTTCCGGAAAAATGGTTTCTGTTAATAAAGGTGGTTGGGACAAAGGATTGTCGGTGATGGATAAGCATGAATTTAATCTTCAATGGTTAAACTTATGTAAAAAGGTTTTAAAAGAAAATGGAACTATCTGGGTATCTGGTACTTACCATAATATTTATTCTGTTGGGCTGGCGTTGGAGCAACTGGGCTACAAAATATTAAATAACATAACCTGGTACAAACCAAATGCGGCACCTAATCTAAGTTGTAAGTATTTTACCCATTCCACTGAAACAATTCTATGGGCTAAAAAAAATAATAAAGAAAAACATATATTTCATTATGAACTTATGAAAGAAATCAATAACGGGAAACAGATGAGGGATGTATGGGAGTTTCCAACCACAAAAAAAAGCGAGAAAAAACATGGAAAACACCCAACCCAAAAACCACTAAGTCTTTTGGAACGAATTATATTAGCATCTTCAAATATTGGAGATGTAATTCTTGATCCATTTAATGGGAGCGGTACGACCGGAATTGCAGCATTGATGCATGGAAGAAAATATATTGGAATTGAAAAAGAACAAGAATACCTTGATATAACTGTAAAAAGATATAAAGACTTTACAGAGCAATTAGTATTGGATATATAAAAAACTAGGTTATTGACCTAGTTTTTTATATCCTCTACTAACACTTCTTCAAGTATGCCGTTAGATACCATTTCAAGGTTAAATGTATAGTCGTTAGCATAAAATGTTTCAGACAATGCAGTTTTAGCTGTGTTCCAGCCTTTGCCATCTGTGACCCAAATAAATTTCACGGACTGGTTGGCTAAAAGTTGTTGTAAAGACTTGTACTCTCCTGCAGTTGCTTTTAATTTTGAACCGCCACTACCATAGTAGTTTACTTCCATAAGTACCAATTGATTTGTTGGACTCAATAACGCAAAATCAAATCTACGGTTGATTTTGTCTACCTTAATATCAATATTCCAGTTTGCATATATTTTATTTTTGGTAGCCTGAGATAGATATCGAAAATTGAAATCTCTACAGAATCTTATTAAAACTTTTTCAAGTAAATTTTCCATATTGGTTCCGGTTCTATTTTTTCTTGCGTTTGTATCCATTCCAACCTCAACACCCTTGCAATAATCAACGAGGTTTGTAATTTTTTTATCTATAAAAAACTGTCTCAATCCCGTTTTCTCGAAAAAAAGTAGTAGATCTTTTAATATGCTATCATCGATTGGGATCCTGGGGTCAAAAATATCTTTTTTGTTTTGTGCAGTCATTTCATCGACGTCGTCAATAATAGGGGTTGAACCAATCTTTGTTGTTCTAGAGGCAATAAGTATTGGTAACACTTCTCTGACTGTCGGATGATTTACTACAATTTTTTCAAAAGCGGCATCAATTGTTTTATCACCCAAACCTATAAGCGAGTTCATAATTTCTAAACTATTTGCAAACTTCTCTGTATTCCTGTTTACTTTAGTGAAGTCAACAAAGTATTCCCATGTGAAGATGCTATCTTTTAAGGTGTTGATTAAATAGTTAAATACATCGCCCTCATTGTTCAAATCCCTTTTGGTGTAATAGTTTAAGTTTTTCATTTTTATATCCTCCTTGTATATTATGTTTGAACCTAATTTTTAATAGATTTTTAGGAACAAACTTGAACCTTGAAAATTAAATAATTGTTTATCGCTTATTCATTAGACGTTGGAGGGCGTAGCTTCGTAATGAGCGTGTGCTTGCGAAAGCAAGCTTAACGCGAATTAGAAGGAGGCAAGCGAAAGCGCGGTAGAGACGCCCTCAAACAAAAGTGTTTACGATGCTGAGCTGTCTTTGGGAAAATAGCCATAGGTAGTGTCCTACCAAGGGAATGTTCCGATTCCTCCTGTTGCCCCAAATCTTGGGTGTCTTCCGAATTTAGAGTGTTCCCCTGGCCCTGTGATATAGACCTACACGCTGACTGTTTCCCGGCTGGTTGGCCCTCCCGCAATGCAGAAGGGGGCACGTGCACTGCTGACCCCCGGTGTATTCCAATAGCTCGCAAGGCTGTCGTTCATAGGTTTCCCAGGGACATCTCAGCATCGTAGGCGCTACAACCCTTAAACAAAGGAGGTGATCACGATGACTTCACCCTTGTTCGTCGGAATTGATGTAAGCAGTAAGAGTAACGTCGTCTGTTGCTTAACGCGGGACGAGGAGAAACGACCACTTAGCCGTTTTACCATCACCAACAATCGTCCCGGTATCAAAGATTTACAAGACCGTATTACCAAGCTTGTGAAAAAGCACGGATATGAGCAACTCCTGTTGGGATTAGAACACACTGGAAGTTATTCGACTCATACTGCCATGTACCTGTCCCGTCATCTGGATTTTTGCGTTCCAGAAAAAAATGTCTATGTTTTTAATCCCAGTCTAATCAAGGAATTTAAGAAATCCAATTTCCTGGACGCTCCCAAAAATAATCGGGCAGATGCCTGGTATATTGCCGCCAAGCTTCGTGCTGGAAACCTTCCGCATCCCTTCACATGGAGCGAACCGCAAATGGCCTTACAACGGCTGACGCGGACGCGTTACCATTTGATGCAGGATTGAACGCGGGAGAGCAATTTCCTCATGACCAACTTGTATTTGAAGTTCAGCGATTATACAATCACAGGACCCTTCAAGCGAAACAAGCTGGGGGCCACATCGCTGGCTGTCATGGAGGAATTCAAATCCGTTGAAGACTTGGTCGGCATGAATGTGGACGAGCTTGTTGAATTCCTTGTCCTGCATGGAAAAAATCGCTTTGATGATCCGGAAACTGTGGCCCGTTCTTTGAAAAAGGCAGCTCGTTCTTCCTACCGTTTGCCAGAGTCTATGGCGGACTCAGTCAATCTTGCCATGGCCTCCAGCATTCGCGTTATCAGAGCGGTGCAGGAACAATTGAAAGTCTTGAAAAAAGCGATTGTAGACCATTTGGCTACCATTCCCCAAACGCTGGACACCGTTCCGGGGATTGGACCTGTATTCGCGTCCGGTATCCTGGCAGAAGTAAATATACCGGAATTTCAAAACCAGCAACAGTTGGCAAAATTCAGCGGGTTGGCATGGAATCAAGACCAATCCGGTGATTTTACCGCCAAACGAACGAGGCTTATTCAATCGGGAAACCGCTACCTTAAATACTACCTCGTGGAGGCTGCAAACAGTGTTCGGGTGCACGACCCTGTTTATGCGCAGTATTATGCTAAAAAGGCAGCAGAACCGAAACAATTTGCCGAAAAACGTGCCCTTGCGCTTACAGCTCGAAAACTTGCGCGGTTGATCTTTTACCTGCTGAAGAACAACCAAATTTATCACCAAGAAGGAGGGATCCGACAAGAAAATAGTTGAATCTATTAAGCCGGATGAAACCACCTATTAATTGGTTTAATTGGAATTTTTTGTAATCCAATTAGGGTGGGCCTAGTTCAGTATTGCCTTTTTTAGCTTCACAGCCTCCAAAGCAGCAAGGTTCTTAGAATTTTACTCTTGACATAATACCGCTGCTCTATATTATTGCCCTTACTATTGCTCGGTTCAAATAGTCATGAAGGGGAAAACCCTGGTTATTGGAAATTACATGAAATGCTCGTTCAGGCTTGCCAAACCTAAGCATTGCGGACAGTTTGATCCAGCAGTGCGGATTTTCGAGTAATTGCGGAAGGATGATCCATCACCAATGCTTTGCCATATTTAGCGTAGATACTGAAGTCCGCCACCATTGGCTTAACTTTTGTCCGTGTTGAGGAACAATTGTAGGTCTATCACAAATAATGCCAAAAAGGCACACCTACACAGATAACACGGACAATCCGATTCTAAGCACATGGTGGCGGGATCCCCCCTTCGAGTAAAAGCAAAAAAAATCGGGCATTACAGTCAATGGCAAGCAGCTCCACTCTGGCTCTCGGGTCTGCAAATGGTGGCTCTATGTGGCCGCAATAAACAAAAAAACATATAATTATGTATTTTCAGTTGTGTTTGGCAATCCAAAGTATTCAAAAGGTATTCCTTCACTTTGGAAAAAATAATTGCAGTTAACAGTTTTTATGTAGTTTAAGACATCCCTGTAACTACTGTCCTTAAACCAGTCATCTAATAAGTATATAAAATGAACCTCAATACCCAATGGTTCAAAAAGCTTTTTGTATTGCCTTAATTTGAAATCACATGTCTGCAGTTTTTCGTCAACAGAACCACCGACTTTTTGAGATTTCATTTCTATTATGTATACCTTATTGGAACTGGTAATATAAAGTGCTTCATCTGGTAATAATCGTTTGGAAATAATGTTTTCCCAATTCACCCCTCTATTGCCTAAAAATCTATATAATTTGTGTTTACCAATGAATTGTGCTGCTTTTTTGCCATCATAGATAATATCATCACCAATTACTTCATAGTTTTCAATGTTATTAAAAAACTTTTTTAAGCTTGAAATGCTCTCAAATTCTAATCCCGTTAACGTAGATGCGCCGCCTTTTCCACCTTTTATCAATGATGTTCCCCCCAAAAAAATAATATTTTAGATAAATATTTTAATACAGTACTTTATAACTATTTTACTATGTTGTAAAAGAAAAAACGTTCACTTATAGTGAAAGTAACTGGCATGTAGCATTAGTCATGCTTTGACATTTATTTAATTTACAAGCGCGGGGTCAAAATCTACCGTCTGTAGAAGTCCGGTGAAAAAGTCTAACTTAAGCAGGAAATTCCGCTGTTTTGTCGAATAACATATTAAATAGAAACTTATAAAGAAAACGATGCTAGATGATTCCATTAAAGAAGAGTTAACAGTTGAGGTCATTCAGGTGGAAGAAGCTACTGATTCAAAAGAAAGAGATATGATAGTAAATGCAACCTCCACCGAGTCGCGGCCGTTAATCGGACTTACTAAGGATCAGCCAGTTTATTGGGAATTTGCTCACAATCAACTTTCTAATCGACACCTTGTCATTGGAGGTCGTCCCGGTCAAGGTAAAACTTACTTCATTCAGGCACTTTTGATGGATTTATCCAAAACGGGTCAATCTGCTGTCGTGATTGATTATTCCAGCAGTTATACGAGGTAACAGTTGGATCCTGTTTTCACGGAAGAGATGGGCGATCGGTTAAGGGAAAGAATCGTATACCATGAAGGCTTTCCGCTTAATCCATTTTTGCGACGAAATAAACAAGTTGCAGGTCTTGTCACAAAAGAAAAACCATCTGAAGCGGCAAGAAGGGTTGTAGATGTGTTTTCTTCCGTTTATCGGACATTCGGAGCGCAACAAAAAAGTGCCTTGTATGATGCCGCTAAGCGTGGGATAGAAATATATGGAGACAAGATGACCATGGAACTCTTGCTTGAGATACTAGAAGGATTGGAAAACTACGGAAAACAAGTGTTGATGTCCATCAGTAGCCGCTTAGTCCAATTAGTTGATATCGACTCGTTCGATTATGAATCGGAGAACAAATGGGATGAATATTTCGCCCCTGGTGGAAATGTGACAATTATTCAGTTGGCCGGCTATGTTCAAGATGAAATCAAACGATTGATGGCTGAATTCATCCTATGGGATCTTTGGTATTACACTCAAGACGGCACAAAAGATAAAGCGATACCTGTCGTATTGGATGAAGCACAGAATCTTGATTTCTCGGATGGGTCACCTTCAGCTAAAATTTTGCGGGAGGGCCGTAAATTCGGATGGTCCGCATGGTTTGCGACACAGACCTTCAATAACTTTTCAAAAGATGAACTATCGATTATTGATAATGCTGGAACAAAGGTTTATTTTAATCCGGCACAAAGTGAATTGCGTGTGCTTGCCAACCGTATCGGAAATGCAGATCCCGAGGAATTACGAATGCTTCAAAAAGGACAGTGCCTAGTGATAGGACAATTCAAAAAGGACGATCATTCTCTTGGCACGCCAAGATATCACGTTGTGAAGGTTCCAGCCATGAATGCTGAAATCAGAGGAAAGTCCATAGAGGTTTAATTAATAAAAGTGGAGAGCTCCCCCATTATTGAATTCATTGAGGGGTTGATGGTGATAATGTGGAAATTTGCTTCGGGATTTTGAATCAAGGGACCTTGTCTACAGCAAGGTCCCCCTTCTGTTCCTTAGCTATAAGTCTACGGAAAGGGGGAACCTTCAAGATAATTTTTCTGGATTTTTACGAGTTTGGGCTTCTTTTCTCAAAAGTAATTCAAAAATATCACTTCTTCCACAAAAACATCTTAAATTGAGTTAATATTAGGTTAAAAGAACTAGTTCGACCTAACCCAATTGTAGCTGTCAGAACGAAGAATGGCATGCAAAGACAAATTAGCGGAAATTAAAAACACCCCAGCCCTGCTAAATGGCAGCGGGGAAAGGGTGTTTTGCTATAGCTATCCCAGCCCTGCAAAGTGGTAGCGGAGAAAGAATAGCTATACATACAATATATGAGTATTATTAGTATAATATACCTTCTTATGAGGCTGGGACAAAACCCCAGTAATAAAAGAGTGGTACTTACCAACTTCTTGGTGAATACCACTCTTTTTATGTA
>NZ_JAROCA010000028.1 GCF_030732005.1 Tigheibacillus jepli
CTAGGTATTTTAATAGTTTTTACCTAGTATCGACAGCTATATGAAATATTAGACTAAACACTAAATAGCGAGGAAGCGAAGATAATTAATGAAACTTTGAATCTACTTTTCATAAAAAAAACCCCTTTTCTTTGATATTTTTGTTTCTCAATTAATATTATCATGTCGCCCTATTTTTTTGTATTGGGAAAGTTGCGTGAAGAATTGACAAGTTACGACAAAAAAAGACAAATTACGCATACTGTTTAACAGAAACTCTTGTTCTAGTTGGAAAATATTAGTAGGAATATTCAATCTAATAGGTTCCTTGACACTAAAATTTTTTGATTTTTCTACAACTAGCGGTCCCATAAAATTTTTATTGACAAGCGGGATAGGTTATTGTAAGATAATTTTTGTTGGCCAAATTTGGCGGTGTAGCTCAGCTGGCGAGAGCGTACGGTTCATACCCGTGAGGTCGGGGGTTCGATCCCCTCCACCGCCACTCATCAAAAACACCTGCAAGGGAAAGTATGACTTTACCTTGCAGGTGTTTTTTTATAGGTAAAGAATGTATAAAATTGGGCAGTATTCATGTCATTTGCTATGACAGCCACGTCCGGCGCAAGCGCCCAGCAACTAGCAGATGTTTTGATGGGGCGAGTAACCGCAGTCCCAGGACGTCGCGCTTTTAGCCTGTAAGGGCGCTTGAGCCTTTGTTCTTTCTATGATAGTATGCCAGTTTCAAAATAAAAAAAACAGACACCCGCAAAAGAGTATCTGTTTTCAATATATGTTATATAGAGCATTCCAATAGACAGCTGCTGCTACCCTCTTTTGGCACCGCGTCCTCCACGTTTGGATTCCGTGTGCTTCTTTAGTGAGGCTAAACGGTCCTCGGAATCTTTCAAGAAGCGGTTCATTTTCGCTTCGAATGACTCTGAGCGTTGTCTAGGATTTCGTTGCCTTGCCGGTCTATCCTTTGCTTTTTTGATGGATAAACCGATTTTTCCATCTTTCTCCACATTAATGACTTTAACCTCGACCTGATCACCAACACTCAAGTGCTCGTGGATGTCTTTCACATAGCTGTCGGCAACTTCACTAATATGAACAAGTCCGGTTTTGCCTTGTTCCAGCTCTACAAAAGCCCCAAAATTAGTGATTCCGGTTACCTTACCCTGCAGCTTGCTGCCTACTTCGATTGACATAAAGAAAATGCTCCTCCTTAAAATTTTAAAAAAATACTTACCTCTATATAGTATAGCCAAGAAGATGAAAGCGTGTCAATAAGATGGGTCCTTTTGCTCGTTTTTAAATATCACTTCGCCCTTTTTGGAAAAGAAATAATTCGTGCGCGCAATATCGAGAATATAATCTTCATCATTCAGCAGCTTAACTTGTTCTTGCAGGCTGTTTTCTTTCTTCTGCAAATCAGCATATTTCTGCTGGAGCGCATGGTACTCCTCGGCTTTCTTCGCTTCAAGGCTTCTCTGTTTAAAGTGATATGTAGTCAGGGAGCCGGCAACAAGCATGAATAAAACAGCAAATAAAACAAGTCTGCGAATCAGGCGCTGTCTTTTCTTTTTCTGCCTGAGCATATGTGCATCATACTGTTTCATGTAACCTGAATCCAGCCTCGTGACAGTTTTTCCTTTTTCCGACACGAACGCTACCTCCTTTTCCTAGTGGTTATAAAGCTGCGTATCTTATTATATATATTCTTTATTCTACTATAAACTCCTGCAAATTTGGGGAAAATCTTTTTTATTTTATCCGGGAGGAGCCTGTACAACAATTTTGCCAGCCAACCAACAGGAAACCAAACAACTTTTAAACAGAAGCGAATGATGGTATACAATATCTTGCCTATAAAAAGCAGACAAACGATTAGCGTTTGCAAAATAAATCGGATCGGCAAATAAATAAAAGTCCGTACCACTTGGAAAATAAATTTACAGATTGCTTTGATACAGGTAATCAGCATTTCCAGCAGCTTCCGGTAACCCTTGGCAAATAACGCTTGATACATTGCAAAACCAAGCAGGCACGCTAAAAAGATATATACCCGTAATTCGCCAAAATTAACCAGATACAAGACATAATAAATAATAAACGTTTGCAGAAGCCAAAAACTGATTTCCATGACGTAATTGAATACGGTTCGATTTTTCCAATGAACAGCAAATCGCTTATAGGTATCCCGCACTGCCCCAAGGTAGATGCCACTTGCAATCATGGCAATCATGGTCATAAGCTGGATGTTTAACATCATTTGAATAGCTTGCTAAAGAAGCCTTTAGCTTTCTCCTGGCCGCCTTCATCCACATAGGACATTTCATATATTTTTCCTTTAATGGAAACAATGCCTTCTGCGACATCGAGATTTTTCAGTTGCAGGTTCTGTCCGCGAATGATAAGGTAACCCATCACCGTCTCCAATAGGAATTCTTCATTGTCAAAACTGTCTACTTCCTTGACGCCGGTGATCTCCAGCAATTTACGATTATTCAATTTCAAATGATGTTCTTTTTCAACAGGGTTTCGCACTTCTTTATCATAATAGTTCATATACGTCTCCTCCTTATCCGTACTACTGTATGACAAGAAGGACAAGTATAGAACCAGACGTTTTGCAATTGCTGGTTATTTTTGACCTTATGCTAGTGGAATGTTTCAGAAGTCCTTTCCAAAACCTTGTAAATAAAACTGGTGTTCCTAGAGAATGTGAACAAGAATATGCGCTCACCCGCCGCAAATGGAATATACTCGCTTTCCGCGGGCGGCTAATGAGCCTCCTCAGCGCTATCGCGCTTGCGGGGTGTCATCGAGGCCTTTCCTCCCGCAGGAGTCTCGCATATTCCATTTGCTGGTGGGTGTTAAGTCCCATAAACTGGTATTACTAATTTGATCACAGGGTAAATTTCTGAATACCCTAACTGTACATCCATTTATTTATAATCCGAGCTACAAAATACGTAATCCTCCATTCATTATGACGATACAAAGTTGATTGGAACGGAAGGCGGCGACTCTATGAAATAGAAAACCACTTTTTCTGCATGCGATGTAAAGCTGCCGAAGCCTTCCTTGTCCTGCGGGAATAATGGTTTTTGGTGGGGCGAGTAATCGCAGTCCCAGCACGAGTCCGAAGCCCCCGCAAGCTAAAGTGAAAGGGGAGGGCCGACTAAAAGCGAGCTTTGCGCCCAACTCACGTATACCTTCGCCGGGGCAAGGAGGCCGAGGCTGTGCCCGCTACTCTGCCTTCCGTTCCAAACAACATTTTTTGCATAAAGCTAACTACTTTTTGTCTACATAATATAATGCCGCTCATATATTTGATTCAGAAAGAACTTTTGGGATGCTCCACTAGTTTCCTATTTTTTCTTCTTTGATCACCTTATACAATTCCTGTGCCTCGTCTTTCTTTACAGTTTCACGCAAGGCGGCAATTTCAATTGTGACCAGCTTCTGTCCAAAGCGAATGGCGAGCTCATCGCCGATTGCTACATTTGACGATGCTTTTGCCTGCTTGCCATTAATGGTGATCCTTCCTTGGTCAGCCACTTCTTTGGCAAGCGTCCGCCGCTTGATCAGGCGTGATATTTTCAAAAATTTATCAAGTCGCATGCTTATTCCTCCATTTCCTTTGCTTCATCCCAATAGTAATCCATTTCCTCAAGGCTTGCATCCGCCAGCTTTCTGCCTTGTTCGTTCATGCGCTTTTCGATATGCAAAAAACGGCTGATAAATTTGCGATTGCTTGTGTGCAGTGCAATCTCGGGGTTAATTTGATAATGTCTGGTGAGATTCGCCATCACAAATAGTACATCACCGAATTCCTTTTCAATTTCACGGCTGTCTTTTTCCGCAATTGCTTCTTGCACCTCGGCAATTTCCTCTTTTAACTTGTTCCATATCGCTGTAACATCTTCCCAATCAAAACCGACTTTTGCCGCTTTGTTCTGCAGCTGATAAGCTTTGGAAAGCGCCGGCAATGATTTGGAAATGCCTGACAGAACCGACGGACGCGCCTGTTTGTCCTTCTCTTCCCGCTTCAGCGTATCCCAATCCTTGTTTTCCCCTTCGTCGGGTGCAAAAACATGCGGGTGGCGGTGAATCATCTTATCCGTAATACTTTTGATCACATCATCTATACTAAAATAGCCGTCATCCTCGCCAATTTGGCTATGCAGCATGACTTGCAGCAGGATATCGCCTAATTCTTCCACCATGCCAGCATCATCTTGCTGGTCAATTGCGTCCATCAACTCATACACTTCTTCAATGGCATATTCCTTCAATGATTCATGCGTCTGTGCACGATCCCAAGGACATCCACCTGGTGCGCGCAGGGTATGAATCACTTCTCGCAAACGGGAAAATGTATGATGTAATAATGCATCCGGCACAGGCGGGATGTAGACGCTCGTCAAATTGCCGACTTCCATATTCCTGTCCAGATCTGCAATCGGAATATGCCGGATTTTCTCTGAGGCACTGCCAGCGGCTTCAACCACGGTCACCTTGTAATCTGCCGGCAAATCTTCCAGCAAAGCCAGCTTTACATCAGAGGCAACAAAAGCATCATATACCTGGCAAAAGACAATGTGTTGCCGATAGTTTAGCTCACTACGCTTAAAATTTGTGGCATCGACAAATTGAAAGCCGTCAATCGGGTCAATTTGAAGTGAGGTAAAGAGTGCATCCAAATAACTTTGTCCGCCACTGACCGTCACCTCTGTCTCGTCTTGTTCAAGTAGCAGCTGGACGGTTTTTTCCGCTAGCATAGGAAAATTGCACACCTTCCGCTTGCAATGCAGAAATAACCGGGTGATCCAGTGTGCGTGCGTATACCTTTTTCTGCAGACTGGTTAATTTTTTGTAAATACCGATCGGTAGCTGTTCCAAATCGCCAGCACCGAGTCCAATAATTTCAATTTGCGCCATGATATCCTCCTTTGGCAAAAGCTATTTTTATTTTATCGCGTATTCATACTCATACCCCGGAACTAATGAAATGTTTCAAAAATCTCATCCAAAACCTTGTAAATAAAACTGGTGTGCCTGGAGAATTTGAACAAGAATATGCGCTTCAACCGCCGCAAATGGAATATACTCGCTTTCCACGGGCGGCTAATGAGCCTCCTCAGCGCTATCGCGCTTGCGGGGTCTCATCGAGGCCTTCCCTTCCGCAGGAGTCTCGCATATTCCATTTGCTGGTGGGTGTTCCCATAAACTTGTATTACTAATTTGATCACAGGGTAAATTTCTGAATACCTCAACTGTACATCCATTTATTTATAATCCGAGCTACAAAATACGTAATCCAGCATTCATTATGACGATACAAAGTTGATTGGAACGAAAGGTGATGACTCTTTGAAAAAAACCACTTTTTCTACGTGCGATATAACGCTGCCGAAGCCTTCCTTGTCCTGCGGGAAAAATGGTTTTCGGTGGGGCGAATAATCGCAGTCCCAGCACGAGTCTGAAGACCCCGCAAGCTAAATTGAAAGAGGAGGGCCGACTAAAAGTGGATTTGCGCCCAACTCACTTATCCCCTCGCCGGTGCAAGGAGGCAGAGGCAGTACCCGCTAAAAAGCGTCTGCTTTCCGTTCCAATAAACAGCTTTTCCATAGGTCTAAATACATTTTATTTACATATATTGCCGCTCATATATTTGATTCGGAAAGAACTTTTGTAATACTCCACTACGGATGTCCATTGTTTTACTTTCTCGGCAGAAAGCGTGATACAAATGGCAGTATTGCCAGTTCTTTTGCAGTAAATGCCTGCATGCGAAACAATACCCATACATACAGCAATGCACCAAAAATAATGATGGGAAGCAGCATGAAAAGCAGCTGTAGCCGGTTTAAAGACACGGCACACGGTAAAACCCATTTGCAAAGCAAAATAAAAGCAGCCATTGCGCTTCCTGCTGTCAGCCATGCTCGCCAGCGAATATGCCGCAGGAAAGAAAAACCTGCCAGTCTGCGATGCAGCTCCCATAGGGTACAAGCAGTCAGCAAGAATAGAGCCAAAACGGTAGCAAACGCAGCTCCCGTGATTCCCCACATCGGAACAAAAAACTGATTAGCTGCCCATTTGCAAGCAAAGGCAAGCAGCATATAAACCGCTGTTCGTTTCAAGTAGCCAAGGCTTTGCAAGATGGATGCCGCCGTAATACAAAGGGCACTAAGCACGATACTAGCCATTAAAACCTGCAAACTATACGTACCACGCATGTTTTCATACAGTAGCATGTTTACCTCTGGAAATAGCAGAATCAGGCCAAGCGTAGCACCTGCAGCAAGATAAAAGCCAAACGCCAGAGCTATTTTGATAGCATCCGTCATTTCGCTAGGTTTCGTTTTTTTATGTGCCTTTGCAATATTTGGAATCAAAGCCAATGCAAAGGAAGACCCAAGTACACTGCCAAATTGGATGAGTGGCTGGCCGCGGTCAAAAATCCCTTTTTGCTGCATGGCTGCCAGTTTGGATAATCCATTTTCCAGCAAATTTGGCAACAGCGTAAACGTATCAGCAAGCTGAATGACGAGCAACATCATATGTGTCACGGCCTGGATCATTCCAAATATAACAATGGTGCGGAGATAATACCGCCACTCAATCGCTTCCTTTGTCGGCAACGGCCGCAAAGGGCTGTGCAATTTGCTGCGATATACATAGACAAGCAACAACAATATAGCGGCTACTGTCCCGCTGATGGCGGCAACACCTGCAGCAGAAGCGATCATGTAAGGATCTGCACCAGTCCTTGCAAGCCAAACAGCCACAACGATAATGATGGCAACCCGGACCAATTGCTCGGCCATCTGAGAATATGCTGTCGGCTGCATCTGCTGGTTCGCCTGAAACATGCCGCGCAGCAAAGCCGAAAACGGCAACAGCAGAAAAACGAAAGCCGCAAGCCGCAAACCGCCAATTAACCGCTTATCGCCAATCCACTCAGCCAGTGTATCTGCTTGGGTATATAGCAGCCCAAAGATTGCAAGACCAATAGCCAGTAAAATAATCATTACCGGCAGCAAAAAAGCGGTAAACGACATTTGCTTTCCTGCCATTTCCCGCTCGGCAGCCAATTTGGACACCGCCGCCGGGAATCCATACAATGCCAGCACAGACGCCATGCCAAGTATCGGATAAACTTGCTGATAAATATAGAAACCAATATCACCTGTTACATTTTGCAAAGGGATACGATAGCCGGCGCTTAATACCTTGCTGATTAAACCAGCCAGAGTCAGCAGCAGTGCGCCCTTTACAAATGATTTCGAATCATGCATTTTTCAAACGATTCCAATCCCATTAAAGTTATTCCCATTATAGCACACGCCCAATCCTAGCGGTCCTGCTATCTACGTATTGTTTTCTTTTTCCACAACAAAGACCATAAAGCCGTCATCCGGTTTTATGGTCTTTATTATGTGTGTATAAAATTTAGGCTGTGTTAATGGCATCTCCAGGCTACAGGTAAGTCTGGCTCCAGCGCATTTGTTCACAGTCTATTCCATTTGTTTTGCCAAAAAACTAGCAGCGGTCTCAACAACTTTTTGTTCCGTTTCTCCAAGTACTTTATCCTCTTTGGAAAACATCATGACACAGCCGATCGGGTCACCACTCGCAATAATCGGGCTGATTGTGTAGCTGCTCAGTTCCTCTTCTTTTCCTTGCATCATTTCTACTGTTTTGGATTCGAATTGTGTATCGTTCGTACGGTTTTCCATTGTTTTTTCCAAATGTTTGCCAATCGCATTATTGAGATAATCCTTTTTAGATTCCCCTGCAATTGCAATAATTTCATCCCTATCGCAAATGATGACCGGAAAGTGCAAGGAATCAAACAAGCTTTCCGCGTATTCTTGTGCAAAATTGCCGAGCTCATGAATAGGAGAGTATTTTTTTAAAATGACTTCTCCTTCCCGGTCAATGAAAATTTCCAACGGGTCACCTTCGCGAATGCGTAATGTCCTCCTGATTTCTTTAGGTACAACTACCCTGCCCAAATCATCAATTCGTCTAACAATTCCAGTCGCTTTCATGTATAAAGCCTCACTTTCCGATGTTCTCCCTTGATGTCTGCTTTATTCAGTTTTAAAACAAAACGTCTGGTGTTCCTTCTTGTGGCCATTTCGATGTAAATCCTTGCCAACAGTCTGTTCAGTTCATTTCTTGCCTTATTCTTTCTGAGCGGGAAAAAAACACCATTTGTGTTTGTAGTATTAGTCAAGCGCCGGGAAGTATACATGAATTTACATTTTTTACGCGTCGCGGTTCACTTTTTCCAGTTCTGCCATGAATTTTTGCACGACATCATAGCGCTGTTCGGCATTATTTTTGGCATAGCGGTAGCTGATTTTTAATTGGTTTTTTTGTGTGCCAAGGGAAATACCGCGGCCATATTCATTGGCAAGCGCAAATAATTTTGCCCCATCCACACGCTGGCTGCGATCTTCGGTCATCAATAGTTCGATTTTATCCTTTTTCTCGATGATGGAAGCTATTTTTTGTTGCTTAGCAAGCATACGCAATTTGGAAACTGTTAATAAATTCTTCACTTCGGGCGGGTAATCGCCAAAGCGGTCAAGCAATTCCGCTTGCAAATCGTCCGCATCCTTATGCGACGAAATACTTTGGAATGCCTTATACATATCGATTTTCTGTTTTTCGTCTGCGATATAGTCTTCCGGGATATAGGCATCGATTTTCAAGGAAATTTCTGGATCTAGCGGTGCCACTGCCTCCGCGTCCTTGCCGGCCTTGCGTGCATCTATCGCTTCTTTAAGCATTTGCGAATACATATCGTAGCCGACAGAGTCGATAAATCCATGCTGCTGCGAACCGAGCAGATTACCTGCTCCGCGGATGGAAAGGTCACGCATGGCGATTTTGAACCCGGAACCGAGCTCTGTAAATTCCTTGATCGCCTGCAAGCGTTTTTCCGCTACCTCTGTCAGCACTTTATCCTTGCGATAGGTAAAGTAGGCATAAGCCACCCGATTGGACCTGCCGACACGACCGCGCAGCTGGTAAAGCTGGCTTAATCCCATGCGGTCGGCGTCATATACAATTAATGTATTAACATTTGGAATATCGACACCAGTCTCGATGATGGTCGTGCTGACCAGTACATCAAATTCTCCTTCCAAAAAGCCTATCATCACATTTTCCAATTCCGTTTCATTCATCCTGCCGTGGGCCACGGCAACTTTGGCATCCGGAACGAGCATGCCAATATCACGGGCGATTTTATCAATGCTTTCTACCCGATTGTATAGAAAAAATACTTGCCCGCCGCGGCCCATCTCACGCTCAATTGCCTCGCGAACCAAAATCGGATTATATTCCAATACATAGGTCTGGATCGGAAAACGATTTTCCGGCGGTGTTTCGATAACAGATAAATCCCTTACACCAAGCATGGACATATGCAATGTTCTTGGTATCGGGGTTGCGGTCAATGTCAGCACATCCACATTTGTTTTCATTTGCTTGATTTTTTCCTTGTGTTTTACGCCGAAACGCTGTTCCTCATCGACCACTAGGAGGCCAAGATCTTTATACTTCATATCCTTGGATAAGATGCGGTGGGTGCCGATCACAATGTCGACAGACCCGTCTGCCAAACCTTTGACGGTCTCCTTTTGTTGGGCGCGTGTACGGAAACGGCTCATCAAATGAATGTTGACCGGGTAATCCATAAAACGCTCGCGAAATGTCTCATAATGCTGCTGTGCCAAAATCGTTGTTGGCACAAGTACAGCAACTTGCTTGCCATCTGCCACGGCCTTGAAAACGGCACGTATCGCCACTTCCGTCTTGCCATAACCGACATCTCCGCAAAGCAAGCGGTCCATTGGTCGCGGTTTTTCCATATCCTGCTTGATTTCTTCGATACAACGCAGCTGGTCCTCCGTTTCCTGGTAAGGGAACGCGGCATCAAATTCCCGCTGCAATTCGCCATCTTCACTGAATGCAAAGCCTTTGCGTGCCTCTCTTTCGGCATAAAGCTTAATCAAATCATCGGCAATATCTTCGACAGAGGACTGCGCTTTGCGTTTTACCTTCGTCCATTCACTGCCACCAAGCTTATACAACTTAGGCTCTTTGCCCTCGGAACCGACAAATTTTTGGACAAGGTCAATTTGATCGATCGGAACATACAGCTTGTCATCGCCGGCATACTTTATCAGCATATAATCTTTGTGCCGGCCGGCAACATTTAATGTCTCCACACCATAATACCGGCCGATACCGTGGTTGGCATGGACTACATAATCGCCGACTTTTAATTCTTGGTAATTTTTAATCCGCTCGGCATTGGATATTTTCTGCCTTTTGCGCGGGAGTTTTACCTTCTTTTTAAACAGTTCATTTTCTGTAATCAAAGCAAGCTTGTGAATCGGAAATTCTACACCGGCGGAAATATTTCCAATGGTAATCGTTGGTGTTTCTACCGGCAGCTGTAAATTTTTTGTAACATCAGCTTCTATTTGATAGTCATGCAAAATAGACTGTACTTTTTCCATGCGTTCTTCGTCTCTTGCCAAAATAACGACGGAATCTCCGCTTTTTTCCCAGCGACTCAATTCATTTTTAAACAAGTGCATTTGACCATGGAAATCCTGCATCGCTCTTGTAGATAGATTAATGATATTTTGCGGGTTGGTGTTGGGAATATGGCGCAAGAAAACCGATAAATAAATCCGGGGATGCGTCATTTTGTCCTGGATCGTCTGCCAATCAAATGAAAATCGGCTGTTTTGCACCATTTTGCTGCTCTCAAGCAAGCTGCTGTACCATTGCGCCTCTTCATTATCCAGACTCTGGGCCGATTCCTGGATACGTCCCATTTCGTCCAGAATGACTAAACCGTTTCCCGGCAAGTAATCTAATAGACTAGCAGGACGTTCATAAAGAAACCCGGTATATTTGCTCATTTCCTGAAAATGCTCCAAATCCTTTAAGCGGCTGAGATCCTGTTCAATGGTCTCCGAAAGAATCTGCTTTTCTTCCGGTGTCTTGCGTTTTCGCAGTGATTGGGCAAGTGCTTCTTCCAGCTTCTGTGCACCGGAAAGAATATCTTCTTGTGTAAGCAGCAATTCCGTAGCAGGTTCTACGGTAATTTCTTTCAATTGCTCCAGTGAACGCTGTGTGTCGGCATCAAAATAGCGAATGGAATCCACTTCCTCATCGAATAGTTCGATACGAATCGGATGTTCCTCCGTCATTGGGTAAATGTCGATGATGCCCCCTCTGCGGCTGAATTCACCTGGCGTTGTAACCATCGAGGCATGCGTATAGCCCATATCCACCAATGCGCTTAAATAATATTTGACATCAATATCCTCTCCGACCTGAAAGGCAAGCTGGTATTTCTCCCAGTATTCCTTTGGCGGAAGCATGCGTTTCACAGCAGCGATTGGCGCAATCATGATTCCTGAATTGTGCCTTGTCCATTGTGTCAATGCTTCAATCCGCTGACTGCGCAGTTCCGGGCTTGCAACTGCAATTTCCGAAGCCATTAACTCGTTTATTGGGTATAGGTAAACTCCCTCATTATTTGTAAAAATAGATAGATTATCATACAGCTGCTGCGCTTGCGACAGCTGATACGTAATCAGCAATATCGGGCGGTTGATAGATTCCCGGATGATCGACACCAATAAAGAGCGCGCCGAACCAGCGAGTCCAGCTATAAGCTGCTCGCGCATTCCGCTTTCTACACCTTCAATGATGGATTGAACATCCTCTTTTGATCGTAAATAATGATTAATGCCTTCCATTTCAATCCCCCAAAATCAAGGCGTAAGTGCCCGTTTGGCAACGTACAAACTGACTTTGTTGTGCAAAAATACCCGCATCGGGCAAGTTTGCCGGTTGCCGGGCGCTGGAGCAGACAAATGTCACTGCCAGCATACAAATTTACGCCCAAATTTTAATACTTTTCTTTCGCATTTAAAAACTTGGCAGGTCTATGTCGACACCTGCTGTATACAAAACAATTTCCGTGGAAACATTTTTTATTCTTTAAAAATTTTTCGTAAAATAGCGCAAAAATGCCTTGGTTGTCTAACCAAAGCTTCAAACCAAACTTGCTTATTGTATGAAATAATCCAATTCATGATAATGCGGATTTTTTATTAATGCTTCCTGACATGGCTCACATATCGTTTGTATGTGAATATCGCCGTTTTCTTGCTGGTGAATCATTGCGCCTTTATCGGCAGGTGATAAATTATCCCATCCAAGCAAGGATATGTCAACCGAATGCTGCTCCAATTTGCCAATCACTTTGTTGCAATGCTTGCATTTGTACACGATCGACATGATATAACCTCCCTCGTCCGCTATTTCTATAGCTTAACCGAAAGATTTAGGCGTTATACATTTGTAAGCGCAAGCATTTCCTAACCACACCTAGTAGTGGCAATTGCTACGGGCTTTTGGGCAGATACTTGTTACTGGTTATATTCATTCATCACCTGGGAAAAAGGGGTTTGCATCCATGCTTCACATGCATCAGCTGCGCGTTTTATACCGTTAACAACGTCCGGCAGTTCTTCTTTATGGAATTTGCCAAGAACATAGTCTACGACAGGCATTGCATTTGATGGTCTGCCAATGCCAATGCGAAGGCGGTTGAATTCTTTTGTTTTCAATTGGTCAATCGTCGAACGTACGCCATTATGGCCGCCATGACCGCCCTTTTGGCGCAATCGCACCTTTCCTGCCGGCAAATCCAGGTCATCATAGATGACGAGCAAATCTTGTGGTGCAATCTCATAATAATCAAGTAAAGGACGGATTGCTTCCCCGGAAGCGTTCATAAATGTCAACGGTTTTAATAGCAGCACTTTTTCTCCATTCATATGCCCAATGGTATACAGTCCATGAAACTTTTCTTTTTCCAATTTCCACTGATTGCGATGCAATAATTCATCAATGGTAATAAATCCAATGTTATGGCGGGTTTGCGCATATTTTCTGCCCGGGTTGCCCAGGCCGGCAATACACTTCATAGCTTTCTTCCTCTTCATCGTTTTCTATACGCAATAAGCCCTCCTTGGGTAAGGAGGGGTGGCATTGCGATATTTTATTTGGCGGATGTTCAAAAAGTCCGGTTCTCCTTTTTGAACGTACCCGATTATTGCTTATTTGTCTTTGCTTTCCGCGTCAACTAACTCAGGCTCGTCATTTTCAGAAGGTGCTTCTTCAACGTCTTCCAGTGTATCAGGTGCAAGTACAGTTGCAACGGTTGTATCTGGGTCATCGAGAATTTCGTATTTATCCGATTTTGGCAGGTCGCCAACAGCAATCGAATCCCCTATTTCCAGCTGGGAAACATCAACAGCGATTTCTTCTGGAATGTCACCCGGTTTCGCACGAACCTGCAATTCATACAATGGCTGCTGCAATACACCGCCGGTCTTAGCACCAGGAGCCTCGCCCGTCAGATTAAGCGCAACTTCCACATCCATTTCTTCTTTCATATCGACAATATAGAAATCTACATGCAAAAGTTCATCTTTTATCGGTTCCATTTGGGAGTCATGAACCATCACTTGAACCGGTTTTTCGCTATCAATGGCCAGTTGAAAAATCGCATTGCGGCCATTATCACGAACGGCTTTTACCAAAGCAACACTATCCAATGCAATGGATGTATTTTCTTTATTCTTACCGTATACGATACCTGGGACTTGTCCATTCCATCTTAATTTTTTGGTTGTTGAACTTTTGTGATCTTGTCTTTTTACTGCTTTCAATGTTGTTGCCATGAAATCATCCTCCAATATTTTAAACCAGTCATCTGGTTTGTTTTTCAACATGAATTCATTATGTTGGCTTATACAGCAAAAACGTTCAATACAATAGGTTCCCTAAATTATATGGATTTAAACATGTTCATGCCACCAAATCGTTTTGAACCGATAATTTATTCAAAAAGCTTGCTGACGGATCTTTTTTCATGGACACGGATGATCGCTTCAGCAATCAACGGTGCAATAGAGAGCTGTGTGACTTTGTCGATCAGCTTTTCTTCGGGCAGTGGAATCGTATTGGTGACAACCAATTCCTTGATTTTGGAATTGCCAATCCGTTCAATTGCCGGTCCGGAAAGTACTGGGTGCGTACAACATGCATACACTTCTTTGGCACCATTTTCCACCAATGCGTTTGCGGCAAGTGTGATCGTTCCAGCCGTATCGATGATATCATCAACCAAAATGGCTGTTCTTCCACGAATCTTGCCGATGATATTCATTACTTCCGCGACATTCGGACGTGGTCGTCTTTTATCAATGATACCGATTGGCGCCTTTAGCCTGTCCGCCATTTTGCGGGCACGGGTAACACCGCCGTGATCAGGGGACACAACAACAACATCATCAAGATCCTTTGCTTTAAAATAATTGGAAAGCAGCGGCTCTGCCTGCAAGTTATCAATCGGCAGATCAAAAAATCCCTGGATTTGCGGTGCATGCAAGTCCAGCGAAATCACACGGCTTGCACCAGCAGTTTGCAGCAGGTCTGCGATCAATTTTGCGGTAATTGGCTCCCTTGACCGTGCTTTACGGTCCTGTCTTGCATAACCGTAATATGGCATGACAATATTTATTGTTTTTGCGGAGGCACGCTTTAAGGCATCAATCATAATCAGCAATTCCATGATATGCTTGTTTACCGGCGAGCAAGTCGACTGGATGACATAAACGTCATATCCACGCACACTCTCCTCAATATTGATTTGAATTTCGCCATCACTGAAACTGGATACGGTACATTTTCCCAATGTTGTACCGATATGACCAGCAATGTCCTCGGCCAATTTACGGTTTGAATTTAACGTTAATACTTTCAAAGACTTGTCTTTGTAAGTAGATGCCATGAATGAAACCCTCCGTTAGTCTTTTTTTCGGTTTTTTAATTTGGTGGCATAGCCTTCTTTATTCGACTGTCTCGTACGGGCAATGGACAGTGCATCTGCCGGAACATCCTTTGTAATCGTGGAACCTGCAGCGACATACGAGCCCTTCCCAACGGTTACAGGTGCAACGAGGTTGGAATTGCAGCCAATAAAGGCATCGTCTTCGATTGTTGTCAAATACTTGTTTTTGCCATCATAGTTCACTGTTATTGTACCACAACCAATGTTCACATTGCTTCCCACATGCGCATCCCCAATATAGCTCAGATGGGAAAACTTGCTGTGGTCGCCTAGTTTGGCTTTTTTGATTTCCATAAAGTTCCCGATTTTGACGTGGTCGCCAATGTCTGACTGCGGGCGAATATGTGCAAAAGGACCGATATTGACGCGCGCGCCGATTCGGCTGTCCGCGGCAACGCTCTGCTTGACAACCGTTCCTTCTCCTATTTCACAGTTGGTGATTTCCGAATTTGGTCCAATTTGTGCGTCGGATTTAATGACGGACTTGCCTTTGAGGATGGTGCCAGGGTAAATCGTAACGTCCGGCTCAATCTCCACTTCTGGATGAATATACGTGTTATCCGGATCAATAATGGTAACGCCGTTTTTCATATGGTTTACATTGATGCGTTTTTTCATGATTTTTTCCGCCTGAGCCAACGCAACCCGATCATTGATACCCAATGTTTCATCCACATCGGCGATCAGATGGGCACCAACCTCTTGGCCTTTTTGTTTCATGATTTCAATAACGTCCGTCAGGTAATATTCCCCCTGTGCATTATCGTTGGAAAGACCTGTCAACGCATCAAATAATGCTTCATTGTCGAAACAAAATGTACCTGTATTGATTTCAGTTATCTTTTTTTCTTCCTCGGTAGCGTCTTTATGCTCCACAATGCGTTCCACGTGATTGCTTTTGTTGCGGACAACCCGACCGTATCCTGTAGGGTCTGGCATTTTCGTGGTTAAAATAGTCGCTTTGGCATTTGATGTTTCATGGTATTCAAATAGTTCTTGGAACGTTTGCTGCTGCAAAAGTGGTGTATCTCCGCAAACGACAAGGGTTGTACCTTGTTTTCCTTTAAGCAGTTTTTCAGCTTGGATAACAGCGTGCCCCGTTCCCAGCTGTTCTTCCTGAAGGGCAAATTGACTTTCTTCTCCGATAAAAGTCTTTACTTCTTTTGCACCGTGGCCAACAATTGTTACGATTTCATCGATTCCTGCAGACTTCACAGCACGGATCACATGTTCAATCATTGGATGACCCATGACAGGGTGAAGCACTTTATACAGTTTGGATTTCATTCTGGTTCCTTGGCCTGCAGCCAATACGATCGCATAACGTTTCGTCATGATGAAGCCTGATTATTTCAAAGCATCCTGATGTGTGACGTCACTTCAAAACAACCAGATTCCACCTCCTTGTTCGTGGATTTATATACGAAAAAACATAACTGTTTGACAAATGCAGCTATGACGATTTGTCTTTTGAGAGGTTGTTCAAAAGCCCGGTAAAAATGACACATTGTTAAAAGGGAGACCTTTCCCTTGTTAAACGCACGCACTTTTAAAACATCTCTATTTAAAATTAGCAACACTTACGAATATATCTCAAAAAATATTGTATTTCAACAGTTAGCAAACGATTTCCAGCATACCCCAATTAGCAGCAAAACAATCGGGGATGGATTCTGCGGTTAAACAACATGGATAATTCAAATAAGTGGTACGGAAAATTTGCTGCTATTTCTTTTTGGAAAAACAGTCTTTAAACAAAGGCACAAGCGTCCTTACAGGCTAAAAGCGCGACCGACGTCCTGGGGCTGCGGTTACTCGTCTGCTAGTTGCTTGGAGCTGGATCCGGACGCAGGCTTGTCAGTGACCAATTACTACTCAATTACTGACAAAAAAGCTCTGGTGAGAACTGTGGCAGAAAGTCACATTAACAGCCCAATTTTATATTTTCTTTACCTACAAAAAAAGAGAGCTAATCTGCGTGAGATTAGACTCCTCTTGTTGTCAGAACCTTAGGAAGCGCCAGCCTCCTCATATGTCACTTCCTGTTCGCCGGCGCGGCGATAAGCCTCCAATACAGCCTCTTGAATTTTGCCCCGTGTATTGGAATTAATTGGGTGTGCAATATCCCTAAACTCCCCGTCTGGTGTGCGTTTGGATGGCATGGCCACAAATAAGCCATTATTCCCGTCAATCACCCGGATGTCATGGACAACAAATTCCTGATCCAATGTGATTGATGCGATCGCCCGCATTCTCCCTTCTGAATTCACACGGCGTAGTCTAACGTCAGTTACTTCCATGCTGTTTCACCCCTTTTTAAAAAAGAACTTAATATAAAACTTCTACAAAGAAGCAAGAAATCCTGCTAAATTTTGAAAAAAGTTTTAATTTATACGTATTTCTCAGGTGTTTTTCGTACCCATGAGACCGTTTAATCCATATCTGGCACGGGTTTAGCCCAAAATGACAACGCTTTCCCATACAAAAAAATAAAAATGGATTTCAAAAAGAAATCCCGTTTTTCTGTTGCCAGGAAGGGCCTGTGTATGTTTCAAAAATCCTTTCCAAAACCTTGCAAGTAAAAAGTGTTATAAGAGAATGTGAACAAGACTATTCGCTTAAAACGGCCGCAATTGGAATATACTCGCTTTTTCGCGGGCGACTATCTGGGACAAGGGACCTGTCCCCTTGTCCCAGATTACAATTCCTCCATGGGCGAAAAATTTTCTAGAAAATTGCCTGGCTGTACATTTATTTTCTTTTGTTTCATATCGACATTGGATATTTTAATTAACGATGTGTACTCCTCAATCACACGGTCTTCCTCTTCATCATCCGCTTCAGCGAGTACCGCGATAGCTGTAGTCGATGCCCCAAATTCTTCGACAAGACTGATCATGCCGTTGATTGTTCCGCCAGCTTTCATAAAGTCATCAATAATGCAGACGTTCATGCTTTCATGCAGGCTTCTTTTTGTCAGCACCATTGTTTGGATTTTTCTTGAAGATCCGGATACATAATTAATGCTGATGGATGACCCCTCTGTTACTTTCGGGTCGCGCCTAACAATAAGTACCGGGACATTCAAAAACGATGCCACTGCGTAAGCAATCGGGATCCCCTTCGTTTCAACCGTCATCACCACATCAATATCTTTTTCCGCAAAGGCAGATGCAATAATTTGGCCAATTTTGCGCACACTAACCGGATCGCCAAGAATATCAGTCATATATAAATAACCTCCGGGCAAAATGCGCCCCGGGTCGGATAACTGATTGCAAAATTCATTGACATACTGCAAACTTTTTTCCGCAGTCAATTTCGGTATGTATTGTATTCCACCGGATGGACCAATTACCCGTTTCAGTTTTCCAATGCCCTGCTCCTGAAATGTACTGTCAACGACATTCAAGTCATCACTTACCGTTGCTTTGGAAACATCGTAGGTATTGACAAAGTATTCCAGATTCACTCGTGTTCTTGGATGTTCCAGCAAATAGTTCATCATTGCCGCAATCCGATTAAAACGTTTCATTGCTCCACCTCAAAATCGCGCATCTTATCGTGCATATACTATACCACTACCATCCGTTTTTTAGCAAGATTAGCCAAGAATCCGCACCATAAATACTTCCTGGCAAAAACCGCGCATGCTATTATAAATCCGCTTTGCCTTGCTTTGCTGCTGAACAAGCCCAAAAATAGTCGGTCCGCTGCCGCTCATCATGGTACCCGTCGCGCCCGCCATTTGCATTTTCTCCTTGATATATTTTACCTCGGGATAAAGGCGGACCGTTGTATCCTCCAGCGCATTGTCAATGCTTGCACACAACTTCATAAAGTCTCTTGCGTACAACGCCTGTAAGATTTTTTTCGTATTTGGATGCCGGATGTTTTTAATATCCAAATTGCGAAAAATCGTCCCGCTCGATACGCCAATATCCGGCTTTGCCAGGATTACCCAGCAAGGCGCTGGTGGAGGCAAACGCCTTATTTTTTCACCGCGTCCGGTCGCGATCGCTGTATGTCCATGGACACAAAATGGCACATCGGATCCGATTTCAGCACCCAACTCGGCAAGCTCGTCTACAGATGCCCGCACATTCCAAAGCTTATTCAATCCGCGCAGCACAGCCGCCGCATCCGTACTGCCGCCCCCTAAACCCGCGCTGACCGGAATGTTCTTTTCGATGTTGATATGTACGCCATTCGTAATATGGTACTTATTTTTAAACGCTCTTGCAGCCTTAAAAGCGAGATTGCGTTCATCATTTGGCACAAATCTGCTATAGAGCGTGACCTCGATTCTGTCTGATTTGATTGGTGTTAGTTCAATATGGTCATATAAGTCAATGGTCGTCATAATCATTGCCACTTCATGATAAGCATCCGGTCGTTTGTGCAAAACATCCAAAGAAAGATTGATTTTTGCAGGAGCTTTCTCGAAAATAGCCATATCCGTCACCTACTTTTATGACGTTTATTGTATCACATAAAAAAACGCAGGGCGACTGTTAGCGGAAAGAATAGAGCAAAGGCGCAAGCGCCCTTACAGGCTAAAAGCACGACGTCCTGGGACTGTGATTACTCGTCCCATCTAAAAACTTTGCTAGTTGCTGGGCGCTGGAGCAGGACGTAGCTGTCGTAGCAAATGACATGAATACAGCCCAATTTTATTTTTTATTTACCCGCGAAACAAGGCAGATCATTACGATCTGCCTTGCTGCATGCTTTGCTCCGCTATTTCAATTGCCCGTTTGACCATGTTCCCTGCATCTTTTGCCCTTATTCCGCCCCAGCCTTCTTTTTGCACTGTGTCGTAAATACCCATTTCCTTTGCGATTTCTTCTTTCAATTGCTGCGACATTATCCCACGTCTAGCCATGAAAGAATCTCCCCTTTCTGCAGATGCGCCTTTACGACATTTCTAGTTTATGTACTCCAACCTGGAATACACGCGACATATGTATACAAAAAAGGAAAAATAAGCATATCATATTTACTGAACTTTCAATCACACGTAGAGAAAAAACAAGAGCAGCAAATTGCTTGCTACTCTGAAACAGCTTTTTTTCGATCGTCGAGGAAGTTTAATTCAACCGTCTCGGTCAAAACATCTGCATAACTGTAGGAAACACGTTCGAATGAATTCTCGTCCTGATCCAATTCAACGATAAACACGGCAGGATACGTTTCCGCCAGTATGCCATTTCGTTCAACTGTCTTTCTTCTGCCTCCGTTTGCACGTAAACGCAAACGTCTGCCAATCTGACCTTCAAGACCACGTTTTATTTCGAGTAATGTTTTAGCCACTTCACTCCACCTCACTGTCTTTACTATACCATATGCTTGTATTAAAGTCAAATAAAAACATATATTATAACAAGGTATGGTTTTTGATGTCAACAACAAAATACTGATTTCTATCATATTATTTTCAGGTTTGTGACAAATTATGTATGGAAATGTGCAATTAACCTTACATACCAAAAGATGACTTGATTATAACGCCACTGCCGCGGAATAAAATCTGTAAGTGCGCCTTGATGAAATGGGGGCGGTAGGGGGAGCGGAATTTCAATAATCGAAGTCAAATGGAAATGGCTTTGATTTTTAGTGTATTGAAGGATAATACGAAGATTTTTACCTTTCAACTTTGTTCCCAGCGTTGAGGGACTGTGCAAAAGTTTTCCTCCTATCCCATCATCATACAATCCCTTGGTGTGATGGATTTATCCGTTCGTTGTATAGTCGCCGCTTCATAGCTATTCAATGCGCTCCCACTGAGTCGGTTGGAGTGGTTTAACAAACCTTGCCGGAATGCAAAAAGCCACGCTATCACGTGGCTGCAAATTACTCCATCTCATTTTCTTCAGAACTTTCCTCGGGGCTTTCCACTTCGCCAAGCAAATATGGCATGCCGGTCCGTTGCATGCCCTTTGTTTCAATGCCGCCTAGTCCTTTATCCTTTGTTAAGGTATTACGCAGTGCGTCCCAAACATTCACCTTTTCCATAAATGGTGTGTAGGCAATCTTTGCAACGACGTATACCGGGTCCAAGGCGTGGATATTGACACGCATGGGAGAACTGGCAAAATTGGCACCGGCCCGTATTAGCGATTCAAAATGGGACTGGCATGCCCCGGCAAAAATCACCGGCTGGTCAAGATTGGGAGCAATGGTTCTCACTTCTCGAACGGCTTCTGCAAAATATCTGGAATGACGATAAGCACGCAAATCATTTTTCTCGCCCTTGCCTTTTGAATAGGAGTCGTGACCTGTGATGACAATGATATTCGGCTGAATTTTTTTAACCAGCTCACCTATACGCAGCGGCATATCTTTCTCATGGATATGAACACCGTGAACCTGCAGTCCTATCCGCTGGTAAAGATCTATGCATTTGCGCAAATACATCTGATCGCCATCCATATGCAATACATTGGCAGGCAAGTGGAAGTACTGTGCATATTGATAGCCATCACTTGCCTGATATTCGCGTTTTTCCTTCATCAACTGGTAATCCTGACGAAATAAGCGATAGGAATATTCTTCTTTTTCCTTTTGCTTTTTTACCCGTTTTTTTAAGTCTCTGTCCTTTATCTTTACCAAGTCATCCAATGGTGCATCGGCAAGCAAACGCATGTCTTCCCCATGCAAAATGGCCTGGTTTTGCTTTATGGACGCGATGCGAAACAGCAAGTCATGGTGATGCGAAATCCGCGTTACCATTTCGCCCGTGGTAAAATCATTTACCGCTTTCATACCTCCACCCCGCTCATCTTCTAGGCGTTGATACCATACACTATGTCTTTAAACAGGAAATCGTTCCTGCCCAGAAGCAGGGTGTCCATTTCTACGGTTGTGCGGATCTTTTTCGCCTTTGTTCTTTCTGTTAAAGGCTTAGCTTTGCCTAAGCATGCTCTGCAATTTGAAACGCATTAGCTAGGCGGGCAAATTCCGCCATATCCAGGGATTCACCTCTGCGGGTTCCATCTATCTCAGCCTGTTGTAATACACTTTCTACTGTTTCTTTTGCCAAACGATTTTTGAAATAAGCAAGTAAATTATTGCGCAATGTTTTTCGGCGCTGGGCAAAGCATGCCTGTACTAGATCAAAAAAATAATCTTCATCGTTGACAGCAACAGGGAATGTTTGCCGCATAGTCAGCTGCAGGATGCTTGAATCGACATTCGGCTGTGGCATAAAGACGGTTTTTGGAACTGTTGCCAGAATCTTTGCATCGGTATAATACTGTACCGCTATACTGAGCGACCCATAGCTTTTTGAATTTGGTTTGGCCGACATCCGATCGGCAACTTCCTTTTGCATCATCACGGTAATACTGGTAATGGGAAGATGCTGCTGAAGCAATTTCATCAAAATTGGTGTCGTAATATAATAAGGCAGATTGGCAACGACATGGATCGTCTGGTTAGGTTTAAAGTACATATCGATTATTTTCTGAATATCTGCTTTTAAAATATCCTCATGTATGATATGCACATTATCATACGCCTGCAAAGTGTCGCTCAAAATCGGAAGCAAGCGCTGGTCGATTTCAAATGCAACGACCTTGTCCGCATGGATGGCCAATTGCTCTGTCAATGCACCAATACCGGGCCCGATTTCGATTGCTGCGCAGCTTTTATCAATGCCAGCCTTTTGCATTATATTTTGTAATATATTGGCATCCACCAGGAAGTTTTGACCGAGGCTTTTTTTGAATGTGAATTGGTATTTCTGCAATATTTCCTTTGTCCGTTTTGGGGTGGCAATAAATCGCTGCTCACTCATGGTGTTCCTCCTGTCTCAGCACATCCAATGCCTGTTCAAGCTGTGCTTTGGAAATTTGAAACATCTGCAGCCGCTTAAGAAGCTGTTTACCGTTGGCATAGCCGATTTTCAGCAATTCACCCAGGCGTTCTCTTCGCTTGCTTGCAGCTGGTCCGCCGATGAGCTGCATGTCAATTAAATCCGCTTTAGTGATATCGCTTTGTGCCACATCGCCAAGTTCGTATACTTCTTCCAGCGCTGTGCGAATTGCCGCAGGTGTCGCATGCTCGATCCCAAGACTTTTTCCTTTTGGACCACGGGCTTCTTTTTTTGTCAAAAAGGCATGCTTACAGCCCGGAACTGCCTGGTCAATGAGGCTGCGAATGCGTTGTCCGGGATAATCGGGGTCCGTAAACACAATGATACCCCGTTTTTCCTGCGCGTGGCGAATCTCCTCCAATTTGACTTTGCTGATGGCAGAACCATTTGTCTCGATTGTATCTGCGTCCAGTGTTGATTTTATTTTTGCTGTATCATCTTTGCCTTCCACAACAATGATTTCCTTGATTTTCACAAACGTTCCTCTTCTCGTGTTATAAGAAAGTATAAAATTCAGGCTGTATGAACGTCACTTTTGTGTGACAACCACGTCCGGCTCCAGCGCCCAGCAACTAGCAGAGCTTTTTGATGGGGCGAGTAACCGCAGTCCCAGAGCTTTTTGATGGGGCGAGTAATCGCAGCCCCAAGGGTTTTGGGTGGGGCGAGTAACCGCAGTCCCAGGACGTCGCGCTTTTAGCCTGGAAGGGCGCTTGCGCCTTTGTTCTTCATCTGTACAATGGTAGTATCATACCGGTTAAATATAAATATGCTCTTACCACTATAACATGGTAAGAGCATCCATTTCATTTAATCTAAAATTTTAACAGTAACCGTCCGGGTACCAAATGCATGTGCGGCACTTACGCTTGGTACATGCAAATCAATACGGTTGCCGTGGATGGCTCCGCCCGTATCGCCTGCAATGGCTGTACCATAGCCTTCTACCCAAACCCTTGTGCCGAGCGGAATAACATTTGGGTCAACGGCAATCACCTTTGCATTCGGGTTTGCTTTCAAATTGATGCCGGTTGCCGTGTATCCCGAGCATCCACTGCAATCACCCGTATAGGCGCTGGCAACCATGCGAAGCGTTTTGCCGGATTTTTCCGGTTTGCTTCCAACAGGTGCAGGTTGACTGGCCAGTTTATTGTCCGTTTTCGTTTGTTTTTTGCTCTTTTGCGGACTTGTAGCTACAGCAGCTTCCGGTTCTTTTGTACCGATGACAATAATCTTATGCTTCACTTCTTGCTCGGAAATTGTTTTCACATATTTTTCTTTCACTTTTTTATTATTTTCCTTTGTCACTTGATATATTTTCCGAAGCTTACCATCTTCACCTTCCTGCTTTACAAGCTGCTTGCCTTTTTCCAGATTGTCATCGTATTTTGTAACCACCTGAAACGGAACCCTTTGTGTTTTTTCAACTGTTTCATATGCCACATTTGTAATGTTGAGCTGCTTACCCGGTTTTGCCTTTTGATCCAAGTTTTGGTTTATTTTATCCTTGTTTTTGTATGTAATATCATTTGCTGCAAGTACTTCTCTGTATGTCTGGTTCGATGTTGCCCAGACCTTTTTCTTTTTTCCGCCATTGTTGATTGTAAGCTGAAACGCTTTTGCCATTTCCAAATGCATACCGTCCACAATTTTATCCGATTCCTTGAATGTAACTTCATCATGTTCGGATACGGACAGATCCTCATTTTTCAAAAATTCGCCAACCGTTCCTGCCGTTGTTATGTATTGTTGATCTTGGTCGTCTATCGTAAGTGTTATGTCTTTGGCTGTGGTGTATTCGATGCTCATCCCATTGATCAGCTGTTCATCCAGTTGGTGGGATATGGCATCGTGTTTGCCCATGTCGATGTCTAATTCTTTTAGCAGGTCAGCAACTGTTTTTGCATGTGTTTGAATCGTCTGCTCTTTTCCATCTGCTGCAAAGGCTACTTCCACCTTTGTCATCTGAAAAATCATGATTGCTGAAAATGCGATTAACACGAAAATACCCAAACTTGAAATCGCAATTTTTAGCTTTGACGCAGATAATTGCTTTAGAAATTTTCGCATGCACCTTGCCTCCTTTGCGTGTTGATTATATAAACAGACTTATGGCGGTGTCAAAGCTATTACGATTACGTTTCAATTACAGTTTGGTTACATCTGGAAAAATTACGAGATACCCGGACTTGCTCTGACAGCCGGCAAACCCTTGATATAACTGCACTTCATAAAAAAAGTCCCACATTGTTTTTATATGACATTCCAATGTGAGACAAGTTATTAATAGTTTTGTAATTTTTTCCATTTCGCTGGTTGATTTTACCAATTTATTCCAAAAACGCGGAATGCATTCTTTGTTGTTTGCTCACTTAATTCTTGAAAATCCATTTCACGCAAATCAGCGATTTTTTCTGCCACCAATTTGACATAGGCAGGTTCATTTCGCTTACCGCGATTCGGATGGGGAGCCAAAAATGGTGCGTCAGTTTCCACGAGCAGCCTGTCAAGCGGTACCTGTGCAGCAACTTCTTTTGGCAATGGTGCGTTTTTGAATGTAACCGGTCCGCCAAGCGAAATATAGAAATTCATATCCAGACATGCCGGCACATATTTGACGTCATCATTGTAGCAATGCATGATTCCGCCGACTTCCTCGGCCTTTTCTTCCTGGAGGATGCGAATGATATCTTCTGTCGCCTCGCGATTATGAATAATAATCGGCATGTTTACTTTTTTAGCCAAGTGGATCTGTTGGCGAAATACATCCATCTGCACATCCTTTGGCGATTTATCCCAATGATAGTCCAATCCCATTTCCCCGATAGCAACTACTTTCGGGTGGGATGACAGGTCCTCAATCCATTGCAGATCTTGCGGTGTCATGTCGATGGCGTCTACCGGGTGCCAGCCGACAGAGGCGTATATATGTTCATATTTCTCCGCGATTTCAATTGCCAGTGGTATGGTTTCCCGATCGAATCCAACGACATTCATATACTGGATATCGTTAGCAAATGCCCGCTGGATGACTTCCTCCCGATCGTCAAAAAAATCTCGTGCATTCAAATGCACATGTGTATCAAATAACATTTTCTTCCTCCTTTTGTTGCTGTTGGTATTGAATAAACTGCGACGTTACGTCTATTTATGTTAGACCATAGTGCCAGCAATGAAACAAGTTCTTAGCTGGCTGCAGCCCGTATACACTACGCTTTCCGTGGGCGGCTGGTGCGCCTCCTCGAGCTATCGCTTTGCGGGGACTCACCGATGCCTCTTTTCCCGCAGGAGTTTTCTTGTATACGGGCTGCTGGTATAGCTTTCGACAATATTGGTTTTCCTTAACTGTATGAATGACAATAGCTCCTACGGCAAATAGCTATATCAGTCCGGGTGAGTGGGGGGACGGCGGCGACACACCTGTTTGGAAATCAACATGCATGCTTTTACGTCGCGGTCTATATCAACTGCCCATATGGCTAAAAACAACAAGCTCTTAGAAAATAGCCATTCTGAACAAAGGCGCAAGCGCCCTTACAGGCTAAAAGCGCGACGTCCTGGGGCTGCGATTACTCGCCCCATCGAAAAACTCTGCTAGTTGTTGGGCGCTGGAGCCGGACGTGGCTGTCGCTGAAAGTGACATTAACACAGCCTGAATTTTATACTTTCTTATAACATAAAAAAATAATCTGCTTCCCCGCAAGGCAGCAGAGAAACAGATGCATGTTGATTATTTGACAGTTGATCCGTTTGGCAGGTCAGCTGCTACGGTAGCCAGTGCCAATTTTCCGGTGTTTGGATCTTCCCCGGAGAGAATCATTCCTTCTGACATCTCGCCGCGAAGTTTTACCGGTTTTAAGTTCGTAATGCAAATGACTTTCCTGCCGATCAGCTCTTGTGGATTATAGTATTTTGCAATGCCGGAGATGATTTGCCGTTTCTCTGTTCCGAGGTCAAGCTGGAATTTCAACAGTTTATCGGCATTTTTCATTTTTTCGCATTGAAGTACCTCTGCTACTCGCAAATCCATTTTCACAAAGTCATCATAGGAGATCTCCGCTTTTTTCTCCGGTGTGGCGGCTTCCTGCTTTTCTTCCTTGGCAGGTCCGCTCATCATTGCTTTGATCGCTTTGATTTCTTCATCGACATCCAGACGTGGGAAAATCGGTTCTCCTTTTTCCACCTTGCTTCCTGCTTTGATTTGCCCTTGTTCATATATGCTGTCCCAGGATTTTAGCGCTTCGTTTTGTACACCAAGCTGGCGGAACATTTCTGTAGGAGCTTCGGTGATAAATGGCTGCAGCATTACACCAATGACACGAAGGGAATCTGCCAAATGGGCCATCACATTGCCCAGTCTGTCCTTGTTTGCTTCGTCTTTTGCCAGCTTCCAAGGCTCCGTCTCATCGATGTATTTATTCGTGCGGCTAATCAGCTGCCAAAGGGAACTGAGCGCAACCGAAAACTGCATATTTTCCAGGTTTTCCTCTACGTCCTTTACGGTTTCTGTTATAAAGTCTTCCAGAGATTTGTCGACTGCTGTCTCTGACGCTGTATATGCAGGCATATTACCGTCAAAGTATTTGTTAATCATTGCGACGGTACGGTTCAACAAATTCCCCAAATCGTTGGCGAGGTCGAAATTCATCCTTTCGACAAATCCTTCCGGCGTAAATACGCCATCATGGCCGAATGGCACTTCACGCAACAAATAATAACGCAACGCGTCCAATCCGTAACGGTCAATCAAGGAAACAGGGTCTACCACATTTCCTTTGGATTTTGACATTTTGCCATCTTTCATCAAAATCCACCCATGGGCAAAAATTTTCTTCGGCAGCGGCAAATCCAATGCCATCAATATAATTGGCCAATAAATTGTATGGAAACGAACGATTTCTTTACTCATCAAATGAACATCAGCGGGCCAGTATTTGCGGAAATTCGCATCATTTTCCGTATCGTAGCCCAGTGCCGAAATATAGTTTAACAGCGCATCAATCCATACATAAATAACATGCTTCGGGTTGCCGGGAACTTTAATGCCCCAGTCGAATGTCGTACGGGATATAGCCAAATCTTCCAGTCCCGGTTTGATAAAGTTATTCAGCATTTCATTTTTCCGGCTGACAGGCTGAATGAAATCCGGATGATCCTCGTAATATTTCACTAGTTGGTCAACATATTTGCTCATTTTAAAGAAATAGGATTCCTCGCGAACTTTTTCGACCGGTCCGCCACAATCGGGACAATGCCCATCTACAAGTTGTCTTTCTGTAAAGAAGGATTCACAGGAAGTACAATACCAGCCTTCGTATTCATCCAAATAAATATCGCCTTGGTTAATCAGTCGTTCAAATACTTTTTGTACCACGACTTCATGACGTTTTTGCGTGGTCCGAATGAAATCGTCGTTGGTAATTTTAAGTTTCTTCCATAAATCTTGAATTCCGCTGACAATTTCATCGACATATTCCTGCGGCGTTACCCCTTTTTCTGCCGCTTTTTTCTGGATTTTTTGACCATGTTCGTCGGTACCGGTCAAATACATGACATCATATCCGCGCATCCGTTTGTACCGTGCCATGACATCCCCGGCCACTGTCGAATACGCGTGGCCTATATGCAATTTACCGCTGGGGTAATAGATCGGCGTTGTTATATAGAACGTTTTCTTGCCATCTGCCATTTTTTTACCTCCTTATGACCTATAAAAAAATTTCATTATTCTTCTATTGTAGCGATTTTCCAACAGGATTTCCATTATCAGACGATTCCAATCCAATATTGGCATATTCTTTCCAAAAGCCAACAACGGAATCAATAATTGTCTAATTTGTTTTTATCGCAGTATTAACTGGCTGTAAGACCCCCACTTCAATCACTTGGATTAAATGAAAAATGATAAGTGGGGGTCAACAGAAAGTCAAACGCCCGATTGGTTCGGGCCAACACGATGTTGGTCACTCGGGTGTTGCCACAATGGTTTTCGGTGGGACGAGTAACCGCAGTCCCAGGACGTGGCGATTTTAACCCGAGTTCATTACTTGATCAGTGGGGGAGAAAGAGAAACCCCCACTGAATGAAGTTTCACTTTATTTTGCATATTGACACAAATAGGAAGGACTGGTACTATATTCCTAAGTACGTGTCGAAACATGGCGAAAGTGCTATCGTATAGTAAAAAAGGGGGAGCAATCAATGAAATCAACAGGAATTGTTCGCAAGGTGGATGAATTGGGACGAGTAGTCATCCCAATCGAGTTGCGTCGGTCCCTTGATATTAACATCAAGGATTCGCTGGAAATTTACGTGGATAACGACAAGGTCATCCTAAAAAAATATCAGCCCAATATGGCCTGTCAGCTAACCGGTGAAGTTTCCGACGATAATTTGTCATTTGCCAACGGAAGGCTTGTTTTAAGTCCAGCCAGTGCCAAAAAACTGGTCGAAGAAATTGAATCCCGCTTTAGTGAAGAGAAAGAGAAAGCTGTTGACTAAGGAAATGGCACCTTGCTTATCCCAAGGTGCCATTTTTTCTTTGTCTATTTATAGCAGATTAACCGGGATAAAAACCCCATTAATTGCGTTTTATTTCATGAATTTTGAGCTGTGTTCATGTCAAAAAGCAATAGCCACCTGCCAAAACTTAGCAAGCTTCGTAACGGTTGGTGTTCATGCCAGTTTCATCAATATCCAAGGGACCTAGGCTCGGCGGTTCTGGTAACCCTGTCAGCAAGTGTCCAAGCTTTCCCGATGGCCAAGCGCCTTTTTCTACAATTGATGGTATGCCTGATATACTTCTCTTTTCGGCAATTGTCGTGCTACAGCGACATGCTTAACCGCATCTTTACTGGAAAGTCCCTCCGCCTCCATTACTTGCACAACATGCTCACGAAGGGTCAGTCCCTGCCACCAGGCATTTGTTTGCTGATTCTCAGCCGGGGCGTCATTTCCCGAAACAACGATGCAAAACTCACCTTTTAACTCCCTGCCGGATGTCCAATCAATTAATTCTTGCAGCGTCCCGCGCGAATATTCTTCAAATCGTTTCGTCAGTTCCCTTGCAAGCACAGCCTGCCTGTCGTGTCCAAACACCTTTTGCATGGCCTCTAATGTATCTTTCACCCGGTAAGGTGATTCATAAAATAGCATGGAAGCCTGCAGCGTGTACAGCCGCGCCAGTTCCGCCTCTTTTTCTTTTTTCTTGCGCGGCAAAAATCCATAGAATAAAAATTCCTTTGTATCCAGGCCGGAGCCAATCAATGCACAAAGCGCGGCATTTGCACCAGGCAGCACGACAACGTCAATGTCATGTGCTACAGCTAGGTTTACCAAGTCCTGTCCCGGGTCGGAAATTGCCGGCATGCCCGCATCACTTACTAGCGCAATCGACTGGCCGGATTGCAATTTTTCGATGAGTTGCTTACCGCGCGTCTGCTTATTATGTTCATGATAGCTGATTAACGGTGTTTTCATTTCAAAATGGTTCAGCAACTTTTGTGTATTTCTCGTGTCTTCAGCAGCAATTGCATCCACTTCTTTCAGGGTATTCAGCGCCCGGATGGTTATATCCTCCAAATTGCCAATCGGGGTTGGTACGATATATAATTTCGCGTCTTTTTCTTTTTCAAAACTCTTTTGAATTTGCATTTACGCCACTGCCTTCCTGGATCAGCTGTAGTTTTTCCCTGCGCGAGAGCTGCTTGATCGCCCGTTCCCTGGACATTGCTTCGCCTTTGGTTTCAAAGGTTTCCAAGTGAAGCAGGTCAAATGGCCCACGCCCACGTGTATATTTTGCACCCTTGCCCTGTTCATGCATTTGCAGCCGATGTTTTAAGTCATTTGTATACCCGGTATATATCGTATTGTCCTTGCAGCGCAGCATATATACGATATGCTGATGATTACCCATAAATAATTGCCTCCGCTTCCTTTGTATATGACCCATTTTCTTGATAAATATACAATGGCGGAAGGATTTTCAAATCTGCTCTGCCATCACGGATTCCTTCAATCAACAAGGTATTGGCTTCCCGTGACTTTTTCGGATAGACAAGCTGCATGCGTTTTGGCTCAATACGGTATTGGCGCATCAATGAAATGATATCTACAAGCCTGCCCGGACGATGAACCAGTGCTACTTTTCCGCCCGGTCGTACATGCAATTTACATGCTTTGATGACATCCTCCAATGTGCATGAAACCTCATGGCGAGCAATCGTCAAATATTCGTTGTGATTGTATTCCGTTGGTGCCGGTGTTTTAAAATACGGCGGGTTGCATGTTACCAGATCAAAAGTTGAATGCTTGAGAATTGGTTGCATTTCTTTTAAATCACCGCAAATCATATGAATCTGTTCGTCCAGCTGATTCAGTGCGACACTTCTTTTTGCCATATCATACAGCCGCTCCTGAATTTCCACGCCATAAATGGTGGCCTTTGTCCGCTGAGAAAGCAGGAGCGGGATAGCCCCATTGCCTGAACACAAATCCAATATGCTGCCACGCTTAATGGGAGCTTGCGCAAAATGTGCAAGTAAAATGGCATCTAGCGAGAAAGAAAATACAGTCGGACTTTGGATAATTTTCATTTGTTCGTTAGCAGTTAAATAGTCTATTCGCTCGTCTTCGTATAGATTAACCATATAACTTCCCTTTCTTGGATTGTTTCTCAGGCTGCTTTAGCGGGTGCCCTTCTAAAGCAACCCTTTTTTATAGGCGAAGAAAGTATAGAATTGGGCTGTATTCATGTCATTTGCTATGACAGCCACGTCCGGCTCCAGCGCCCAGCAACTAGCAAACTTCACACTTCTCCACTACGATAAGTCAACATCGGTTCGCTTTCAGCTCACCGTGTTTCCTTTATCTCATTGCGAAGTGCTCCAGTTTGTACGTTGCTAAACGGGCGCTTGCGCCTTTGTTCTAAAAGTATTTCCTAAACAAAAGCTGCCCTTTGCTTAGGACAGCTTGTCTATTATGATCCATTCTTTTTGGTTAAAAGTTCCAGACAAAATATGCAATCTTCATCACGCCGCGGACTGCCAAACTGCAAATTGCAAATGTGGAAGCCCTCCTCATAAATCCGCGCGAGGTTATCATAACCTTCACCTGGCGGATTTCCTTTTTTGGGCGATTGATTTGTTTGTGCTTGGTCCTCTGATGCATCTTCTTCATCCTGGACTAGCTGTAGATGATTACGCAAATGGTGATTTTCCACTTTCAAACGATTGTTTTCCTCCAGCAAGTCGCCAAGGTTGCCTTGTAATTCACCCAACTGCTCATAAAGCTCACCTATTTGTTTTTTCATATCCATCACTTGATCAAATATTTGACTTTTTTTCACGCTTGTTCACCCTATTATTTAGTGGCCTGCGTTGTTATGATACCTTCTTCGATCATCTCATCCACTGTATATTCAATCACACGTTCCTTTTCCGCGATTTCAATTTGAATCAGCTTTTCCAAAATGTTCAGGCCAACTACCTTCCCCCTGCCATACGGCGTCTGGATTTTTTGGCCGATATCCGGCATTTCCCGTTTGGCATCTTCGTACAAATCGTTTTCATATTTCAAGCAGCACATCAAGCGACCGCATAAGCCGGAAATTTTGGCGGGGTTCAAGGATAAATCCTGGTCCTTCGCCATTTTGATCGATACCGGTTCGAAATCGCCGAGAAATGTTGAACAGCATAGCATCCTGCCACAAGGGCCAATACCGCCCAGCATTTTCGCCTCATCACGCACACCGATCTGGCGCAGTTCAATTCTGGTCTTGAATTCCGCAGCCAAGTCTTTTACAAGATTGCGGAAATCAATGCGTCCATCCGCCGTGAAATAAAAAATAATTTTATTACGATCAAAGGTGTATTCCACATCCACCAGACTCATTTCCAACCCATGCGCATTTATTTTATCTGCACATATCGCAAATGCATCCTTGGCAGAAGTCTGATTTTCGATAACCGCCCGTTTGTCGGCATCATCAGCAACACGAATCACTTTCTTCAGCGGCAGCACAACGTCTTCCTCATCGATCTGCTTGCTTTGAATAACTACCTTGCCAAACTCGATTCCCCGCACGGTTTCGACAATGACGTAATCATCGTTACCTATCGTAAAACCATTCGGATCAAAATAATATATTTTACCCGCCTTTTTGAAGCGGACACCTATTACATCAAGCATTTCCTCA
Organism: Tigheibacillus jepli; assembly: GCF_030732005.1. Taxonomy (GTDB): domain Bacteria; phylum Bacillota; class Bacilli; order Bacillales; family Amphibacillaceae; genus Tigheibacillus; species Tigheibacillus jepli. Next base: position 33,028 of record NZ_JAROCA010000028.1, read on the forward strand.
CCCCTGTATTTGAAGTACAAGTTGCTCCATTACCAATGTCGGGTGCACGTTTTGCTTTAGATTTTGCTTTGCCTTTAGAATCAGCTGCAATATTGCAATCAGCTTTTCTTGTGAAAAACGGATTGCAAGCTGACTGGTTTTTTCCCCATCTGGCTGAAAAAGTACCATCGATGCCGTTTTTTCCATATGAAAATACAGCAAATCTCTAAAGCCAAGCAACAGCAAATCGAGTCCCAATTCTTGCTGTTTTCTTTCTTTGAATAAACCTTCCCATTGGCTATGTATGGATAAATACGCATCATTTACATTTTCAGCAAGTGTTGCTATTAATTGTACCATTGTTTTTCTAGCTTGGGCAAACCAATTATCATCATTTAACTGCAATGCCTCATCGATATCATTTGTCAACGTGGCAATGAGTGCCGCATTGGTGGCTTGCATCCCTTTTTCGATCAGCTGCTGTTTAAATCGCTCGGGATTGAGCGGCTTTAAATCAATGACCTGGCAGCGCGAGCGAATCGTTGGCAAAATGGACTGGCTATTTTCCGTCAGCAGGATGGCTATGGTCTGCCTACTTGGTTCTTCCAAAAACTTCAATATCCGGTTGGCAGCATTCGGCGTTAACGTATCTGCTGCTGTCACAATATACACTTTCTTGTTCGTTTCCATGCCGGAATAGGAAAATTCTTTTTGCAAATGAGCCATTTGCTCTTTCTTGATTGTCTTTCCATCCGGTTCAATCCAATGCACATCTGGATGATTATGCGAGTCAATTCGCTTACACATATTGCATGTATTACATGGTTCGACACCATTCGGGTGTTCGCAAAACAACTTTTTGGCAAGCAAAGTGGCAATAGCTCTCTTGCCTGTGCCACGAGCGCCTTGAACTAAATAAGCATGTGAAATGCGGTCTTTTCTTATGCTATTTGTAATAATTTTGCTTGCCAAGGGCTGAATTTCCGCCAGCTCTGCAAAAGTGTCCATGCAATCACCCTTCATTTCGCTTTGCATCTGTTGCAATAGAAGCGTTCTTAGTTACTAAGAACGCTACATTTCCGTGTTTCTTCCTATTATATAGTCACATATAAATGTTAATCAGCAATCCTTTTATCTCGCCGATGGTTCCTAATAAATCGACACTTTTCTTCTCTTTATCGAGGACATCTTCAGTCAACTGAACCAATTTACGATCGATTTCCTTGACCGTCGTCAAATTTCCCGCATGCCCCGACATGCTGAAGCCATACGATTTTTGCAAATCAAAACCATTGGCGACTGCTTCCTTTAAAAAACTTCTTACCATCTGCTTGAACTTTGCCAAATCCCGAAAGGAGCGAAAACGGGCCAATTTCTCTCCCTGCAGTGAGATGCCTTCAAGCAGCTTTTGCATGCCGTCCTGCTTCAGCTTATGTGTTTCGGATTGTACGATATTCCGAAAACCTTGCTTGCCGTCTGCTGTTGTGCGTATATTCTTTTTTGCTGTCTCCAGCTGTGCATTCATCTCTTGGGAAATCTTCATTTGCCCGAACTCCTTTATGTTCTGTTAGAATTGAAAGAACGATTCAATTGGCAGCACAAACACGGTTGCTCCACCGACTTCCACCTTGACTGGACGCGGGATATAGGAATCCGCATTGCCTCCCATCGGGGAAATTGGCGCTACCATTTGCTCGCGTTGGGAACAATTGTCGCGGATAATATGAAGCGCCTCATCTAAGTAGGCGTCCTCGCAGCCAATCATCAGTGTGGTGTTACCTTCTTTTAAAAACCCACCTGTTGACGCCAGCTTGGTTACCTTAAAGTTACCTTCACCTAGTGCATCTACTAAACGGTTCGTGTCTTTGTCCTGTACTACCGTGATGATCAATTTCATAGTTATCCCTCCCATTATTGGTGGTCGTGCAAAAAGCGTGTAATTATTTTCATAGCCTGGCCAGTCACCTTTTCAAGCGGCTGGCGCGCATCAACTGCCTGAATGCGCTCCGGATATCTCTGTAACAATTTTTGATAGGCTGTATACACATTTTCGTGATAGGTTTCCTGCTGCAAATCCAAACGGTTTCTCTCTCTATATTTATTCGCCGCGATTCGGTCTAATCCTTCTTTTGGCGCAATATCAAAAAAAATCGTCAAATCCGGCATCATTCCTTCTATTGCGAATTGGTTGACGGCAAATACATCATCCATATCCAATCCGCTTGCATATCCCTGATAAGCCAAGCTTGAATCAATAAAACGGTCACATACCACTATTTTGCCTGCTTTCAATGCTGGAATTATTTTCTCAACCAGGTGCTGCCTCCTTGCCGCAGCAAACAGCAGTGCCTCGGTACGGCGATCCATCTCTGGATAATTTTTATCGAGAACAATGTTTCTGATTTTCTCCGCTATCTGAATGCCGCCTGGCTCTCGTGTAGACAGGACATCGTAACCCATCTCGGTAAGTCTTGCTTCCAAAAGGGGAAGTACCGTTGTTTTCCCGGCACCTTCTCCACCTTCCAATGTGATAAAATAACCGTTCACTGTATTTTCTCCTTCTGTAGGTCAAGCAAGGCAAGTCACCTATCTTGAACAAAACTTGTTTACAATCTATTTGAGTCAATCATCTGTCTTCTATCCAATAATCTTTCTATATATTCTATTGTAGCATGTTTTGGCATATTTTTTAAAAATGTTGGATGAAAACACTTTACCTTCCTCCTGGGTCAACGTTTATGATAAGGAAAAGGAGGTTGGTTTTTTTGCATATTCAAGAAGCTGCAAAAATATTGCACACTACACCAAAAGCAATTCGTTATTATGAAAAACAGGACTTGATTTCACCACAGAAAGAAGCGGACAATGCATATCGTATCTTTACCGAAGCCGATTTGATGCGTCTTAGTACGATTTTGGCTCTACGAGAAATTGATATGTCCATCAATGATATCAGACAATTACTTGCGGATGAGACAATGGACATGACACAGTATTTGAATATTCAGCGTTCCGCATTGTTTGAGAGGTGGCTTGCATTAAAGGATATGATTCAAACCATTGATCAGATGATTGACCGTACAGAAGCGGAGGATTATACAGTAGCAGATATTCACGAGCTTGCAGTCCATTTGAAGGATATCAAAAATAAACGGGTCAATTGGCAGGATCGCTGGAATTTCAATGAGCAGGGAAAGGATTATGATAATCACATCAAACTGCACGGTCACCGCTTTAATGTACACCAGGATTATCACCAAGCACTGCAAATGGTAGCGGATACTGTCCAATTAGAACCCGGGCAGACCTGCTTGGATATCGGCATTGGTACCGGAAACTTGGGTTCTCTGTTTTTAGAAAAAGATATCCGCGTCATTGGGGTGGACCAGGCCGAGAATATGCTGGAAGTTTGCAAACAAAAACACCCCGAAATCGATGTTCGAAAAGGACATTTTCTTGCGTTGCCTGTGCTCGACCAGCAAGTAGACGCCATCGTTTCCAGCTACGCATTGCATCATTTGACCGATTCGGACAAGTTGCTTGCTTTAGCAGAAATGGATCGTACCTTAAAGATAGATGGGCAAATCTGCATTGCTGACTTAATGTTTGCTAACGAAAATCGCCGCTCACATGTCATCAATCATTTTCGTGATACAGGTAACCACGAGGCAATAGATGCAATTGAAGATGAATATTATGCCAATCGACAAGATCTGGTGCAATGGCTGATCGAGCATGGATACCAGGTACAGACCTATGCCCTTAACGACATTCTATCTATCATCTATGCGGTAAAGCGGGCGGATCTTTCATCTTCATTGTTTTGCTAGGCCACGTACAGATGAAGCAAGAGGATTGATCTTTGACCTTATAGTTTGCTGTAAATGCACAATGGCATATATGGGGTCTGCTGGACGAATTGATCTTTAACCCTATTGTTTGCCGCAGTCCCACTGAAAGGAGTTGTATGGTATGCAAGAGGCAAATGTAATGAAGAAATTGGATATATCTTTGAAATTTTATCGCCCGATCTATCAACAGCAGCTAGAAGGGTATTGCTTACCGGCGGAACAGCTACAATTTACAGCCATGCCGATGGAAAAGATACAACAGACAAATGCACATACTGATTATTTCCCCACTGTTATTCTTTGTGGCGACCGACTGGCTGGCTTTTTCGTCTTGCATGGGTGGGAGGGCGTAAAAACGTATCATACAAATAAACAAGCCATGCTGCTGCGCGCTTTTTCTGTACAGACAGCGTTTCAAGGGAGAGGCATTGCGCAAAAGTCTCTGCAGCTCCTGCCGTTTTTTGTTCAAAGGCATTTTCCAGACTGTAATGAAATCATTCTTGCTGTGAATCACCAAAACACGCATGCCCAGCATGTATATCAAAAGGCAGGGTTTATAGATAAAGGTATACGTGTGATGGGGAAAAAGGAGAGCAAATTGTCCTGCATAGGAACTTGGAACCAGTTTTATAAGCTGCTTCGTTCGACTTTTTTTCGTGCTTTCTCATCCAGACATCGTTTCAAGCACAGGAGCATTGCCTGAAAATCGCTGTAGCTCCTGCTGTTTTGACGATATTGCAGCGAATGGACATTGGGCTTGGGAATAATAGGTATATTTTGTACTGCCTTGAGTGGACCCTCAAGTTGCTTTATGACCTCGTTCCTTAAACCTTCAAATTTGTTTGGATTTCCTAAAAAACATCCGGGTGTTTGACAGTCTTTTAAGAATAAAACCTTGCGACACCTTATTATTAAAGGGCTTGCAAGGTTTTTACACAATTATGATATAGCTTGAACAGATTTTTACCATCGTCCCACTGAGCAACAAAACACCTCTTATCATATATTAAGTAGGCGCGTTTCGTATGTTGGCTTTCTTGATTGTGTTTCATCACACTGTTTTATTACCGCATTTTTTTAACCTAACAACTATCATTTACCTAAAAACAACATAACTCCAAAGTCCGTGCATTAATATGAGCATACTTTCTCCCTGCATTCTTTTTTCAAATCGGGAAAACCTTCCTTTTCGCCAATACTTTCTACCGTAAAATCATCGGGATCCACATCTACCACAAAGCCAGCTTTCCCATTGACTTTCCCCCTGATCATTAGACCTCCCATAGGATTAGAATGATCATTATTGAATTCAACTGTTTCTATATCTTCATAGTTATTGCGTATATAGCTTTCCACTGTTTTTTGTCCTTTTTGAATCGTAGCATCACTGTAATCATCTGAATTTGCAAAACACCCGGTTAAAAGCAAAATAATTACAAGAATGCTGACTAAGTGTTTCAATTGCGGCACCTCTCTCCCAATTTATCCGGAACGCTAATTGCAAATTTTGTCTTCACAGCCCTTTTTCTCAGGCGGGAAGCCTTTTTGCTCTCCAAAACTTACAACCTCAAATGTATTTACATCTAAACGGAAAAACTTGTGCTCCCGTTGACAGTCCCTTCAATTAGCATCCCGCCCATAGGATTTGAGTAATCTTCATCTTCAAACGCAATGGTTTCAATATCATCGTAATTATTATGGATATAGCTTTCTACTGCCTTTTTCGCTTTGTTTATTGTTTCATCATCATATTTTTGTGAGTTCATAAAGCATCCTGCTAATACAATACTTACGGTCATTAATATTAAAAGGACCCTTATTTTCATAAAATCACCTCACCATGGACGACAGAGATCCATTGTTGGCATATCAAATTCCCTATTACAAATATAGCTCCTACTGCTCCGGCACCTCCATTTTTTCATTATATATTGCATTTATAACAAGATCCTACCAAATTTGTTCCTTACCGCGTATCCTACAAAAACAAGGAAAATCCCGCCCGCTCATTCTATTCAAGTGCAAACATTATTCGCAAATTTTATCTTTACACGCTTCCTTGATAGGAGGAAACCCTTTCTTCCCTACAATTGAACCAATTTCAAAATCATCCAAGTTAAAACTCGCGGAAAACTCTGCTTTTCCGTTAACTTTGCCGTTGAACATTTCTCCTCCCATTGGACTCTTTGTGTACCCATCAAAAGTAACTTTCTCAACACCTTCAAAGTTTTTCTTAATAAAATTCGCAATTTTTTCTTCTGCCTGCTGTATTGTTTTATCATCATACTTTTGAGCGTTGTCAAAACACCCCACGAGTAGAAAACAAACAGTTATTAAAACGAAAAAAAGCCTTGTTTTCATAAAAAGCACCTCTTATCGTATATTAAATAGGCGCGTTTCATATGTAATATTCCCGACAGAATTTTTGGCTTTCTTGATTGTCCCATCACACTATTGTCTTATAACTGCTTTTTTATTTGTTTAAAATGAACAGCTGTCATTACCTAAAATAATATACCTCCGAAGTCCGTGCTTTAATAAGGGCATTCTTTCTCCCTGCATTCTTTTTTCAAATCGGGAAAACCTTCCTTTTCGCCAATACTTTCTACCGTAAAATCATCGGGATCCACATCTACCACAAAGCCAGCTTTCCCATTGACTTTTCCTCTAATCATTAGACCCCCCATAGGATTAGAATGATCATTATTGAATTCAACTGTTTTAACATCTTCATAGTTATTGCGTATATAGCTTTCTACAGTTTTTTTTGCTTTTTCAATTGTAGAGTCGCTATATTCATCCGAATTTGCAAAGCACCCGGTTAAACACAAAATAATTACAAGAATGCAGCCTAAGTGTTTCAATTGCGGCACCCCTCTTCAACTCAAAGGTAATATTGCAAGTTTTATACCATTGTTGAAAGGCTATTCACAGACCTTGCGTTCACATCCTTTTTTCACAGGAGGAAAGCCCTCTTAATTTCCAAAGCTGCCAATTTCAAATGTTTCTTCGTCTACACCAGCAGAGAACTTGAAGCTACCATTTACCTTCCCGTCAATCATCAGACCACCCATTGGACTTGCGTAATCGTTATCGTCAAATTCAATCGTTTTAATATCATCATAATTATTACGGATATAGCTTTCTACCGCCTTTTTCGCCTTCTGTATTGTTTCATCATCATAATTTTGTATGTTTCCAAAACACCCCGTGAATACGAAACAGATTGTCATTAAAACCAAAAGGAATCTTATTTTCAAAAAGACACCTCATTTCACCCAGACATCAAATAACTGCGCAACTTTAAACTTTGCCTGTTAATAGTCGCATATTTTCTTTTCGCATTCTTTCTTTACCTTTGGGAATCCCTTTTTCTCACCCACGCTCATTACTTCAAAAGTCTCCGTATCTATATCCGCGGAAAAATCCGCATTCCCGTTTACAGTACCTCTGATCATCATTCCTCCCATTGGATGGGAATAATCATTACCAAACTTTACGGTTTTTACACCTTCATAATTATTACGGATAAAACTTTCAACAGATTCTTCAGCTTTTTTTATAACATTCGAGTCGTAATCTGTATGCTTCTGGTTCGCAACGCAGCCGGTTAACAACAAAATGCCGGTAAGAACAACCACCATACTAGACAAAATACCTAACTTTTTCCGAGAAATCACATATCGTTTTTTCACACTTAGCTCCTCTTTTACGAAAATCTTTTTCCCAATGCCTCTTACGGTATAATCATCTGGATCAACATCCACCACAAAACCTGCATGCCCATACCTTTTGGCAAAAAGGGGGAAGGAGATGTTTTTAATAGTCACAGGCCCTTTTCTTACATTCGTCTTTCCTCTCCGGAAAACCTGTTTTTTCCCCTAAGCTAATTATTTGCAAATCATCCGGATCGACATCGGCAGTGAAGCCAGCTTTTTCATTAACAATGCCCTTAATCATTATTCCTCCCATCGGGTGTGAATAATCGTTATCAAATTCTACCTTATGAATATCATTATAATTATTGCGTATATAGCTTTCTACTGATTTTTTTGCTTTCATAATTGTTGCATCATCAAACTTTTGACTGTTCACAAAACATCCGCCCAGTAGTATAATAGTACACATAAATGACATAATGATTTTTATTTTCAAAAAACCGCCTCTTTTAGTCGATTATACTAAAATATGGAGTGAATGGAAAAAGCCGAGCCCGAGACTTCAAGACCCAATACCAGTCTTCTTCGTTATGCCCTCGCGGAAATCATAGAAGACGTCATTACCTGAAAAAGCAAACTGTATATGTGCAACCCATCTAGTAATCACAATTTTTCTTTTCACACGCTGCCTTTCTCTTAGGAAACCCACTTTTTTCACCAATACTGCCCACGGTAAAATCATCAGGATCCAATCTACCACAAAGCCAGCCTGCCCATTGACTTTTCCCCTGACCATTAACCCTCCCATGGGATTAGAATGATCATCATTGAATTCAATTGTTTTAACATCTTCATAATTGTTGCGTATATAGCTTTCTACAGTTTTTTGTGCCTTTTCAATTGTAGTGTCGCTATAATCATCTGAATTTGCAAAGCACCCGGTTAAAAGCAAAATAATTACAAGAATGCTGACTGCGCCGCCCAAGTGTTTCAATTGCAGCACCCCTACTCAATAATCACATATTTTCTTCTTACATTCCTCTTTTAAAGGTGGAAATCCTTTTTTCAAACCCATGCTGCCTACCTCGAAACTTTCCTCATCAATACTGGCGGAAAAGCCAGCTTTTCCATTAACGGTACCATCAATCATCATGCCGCCCATTGGGCTGGAATAATCCCCATCATCGAACGTAACAGTTTCAATATCTTCATAATTGTTACGAATATAACTCTCAACTGTTTTTTTTGCTTTCTCAATTGTGGCATCATCGTATTTTTGACTGTCAAAACATCCTCCCAATAGTATAATAAGTGATAATACAGCAAATACATAAATTGCCCGCAATTTGCACACCTCTTTGTACCTTATTTTACAATAAAAGGCGGTTAATGGCTGTGGGAAAAATAACTGACAAGGAAACGGTTGAAATTGCAAAACAAGCATATAAAGAAGATATTGAATCCATACCCTTAACAATAGGGAATGAGCATATTATTCCAAATGTAGGTGCAGCTCCTTTAATTAAGCGTGGAGTATTCTCTGTGTAGATGCCAGGGAGTAAGGCTGCTAAAATGATAATTTACAGCCCTCCAAACTACCAAACACTTAAAAGCCATACTCACGCTTGCCTTCCAAATAAACAAGAAAAAACTATCAAACTGTCTCCATCAGTGCGAATATCATTCACAGATTTTGTCCCGGCACTCCTCTTTAATTGGAGGAAACCCTTTCTTCTGGCCAATTGTACCAATGGTTAAGTCACTCATGTTAAATGTTGCGGAGAACTCTGCCTTCCCGTTGACCTTTCCTCTAAAAACTTCACCCCCCATAGGGCTTTTTTCATGCTCGATAAAGACAACTTCTTCAACATCTTCATAATTATTTTTAATGTAGTTTTCAATTATTTTTTCTGCTTTTGAAATTTTTTCACTGTAATTTTTATCATTATTGTTCTCAAAGCAACCTCCTAATAGCACAATGACTATAAATAACAGAATAGATATTTTTTTCAAAAAAACACCTCTTTTATTTATTATATAAAAACACTAGAAGGATATCTATGAATAAAATAATTACAGATATAGAAGCATTGAAAATTACACGGGTCACCTATGAAAAAAACATGGATATTTATTCCTATAAGAATAAGCGGCAGGGTAATTGAGTGGGAAAAAGTCGACACTATCCAAGACCCATCCATCGGACTTCAAGGCTACACGTTAAAAAACGAAGATACTGGAGAAATAGTCATCAGCTTCAAGGGCACACAATTGTACCGCGGAGTAGATCAGGTCAGTGACATTAACGAAGATTTCTTTGGAATCGTACTTGGTGGACCTGACTACACCAAGCGTGAACAAAACACTGTTCGCTACAACGGTTCCCCAGGTCAAGATGCAAGAATAAATAACGGTACGGCGAGATTGAATAAGGATGGTACATTATAGTTTCTGGCGTATCCAGTTTCTGACGTATAATTTCCTGGAGTATCAGCGTCAAGAATGGCAGCATCCGGGCAACACGATGACAATTGGCGATCTTATTCGGCGAATATGCAAAGATAACATCGGTCAAATTGTCGTTTATGCGTATGAGCAGGCTTTGGCAAAAAAGCCGCTCACGGATGTGTTGAAGTACATGAAATTGGATGCAGCCTGATTTTTTTTAATTGGAGACTGTGAAATAGGGTAAGCCCGCCTTTTTTCAGAATATATTTCAAAAAATCTAGAGTTAAATCACAAACCACCTGTTCAACAGGTGGTTTGACCTAGCCCTATAAGGGCATGTTGCTGGCAGCGCCTTAAAGGCGAAGTTTCGCAAGCCTGCCATTACCTTACTATCATATCTGCAACAGTTTGGTTTTTAATATACTTCTTTATGACTTCTTCATTTTTACTTACAGTATCGACATAGTATCCTCTCTCCCAAAAATGCCGATTCCCTTTTCTTTTAAACTCTGGGTGTCGATCGAATATCATTAAGGCACTTTTCCCTTTCAAATATCCCATAACGTCGATACACTTAACTCCGGTGGTATTTTGAGACATAAATGAACGTGATCAACAGAAAGACTGCCCTTTACAATTTCTATTTCTTTATAATTACAGGGCTTTCTGATTATTTATCTAATATCTTCTTTAAGATTTCCATACATTGTTCTGCGTCTGTATTTAGGAATAAATACAATGTGATATATGCAATTCCACTTTGTATGTGATAAACTTGATTTATCCATTTTTGGATGGCCCCTCTATTTGACATTGGCTTGCGAAACCTTTGTCATTATGACAGAGGGGGACTTTTTATCATACGTAAAGGCACTTCCATTTCAGTTCTCCCATGCATAGCGTGGAGCTTAATCTGGAGTTAATAAGGGCATACTTTCTCCCTGCATTCTTTTTTCAAATCGGGAAAACCTTCCTTTTCGCCAATACTTCTTACAGTAAAATCATTGGCATCCACATGCACCACAAAGCCAGCTTTCCCATTGACTTTTCCCCTAATCATTAGACCCCCCATAGGATTAGAATGATCATTATTGAATTCAACTGTTTCTATATCTTCATAGTTATTGCGTATATAGCTTTCCACTGTTTTTTGTCCCTTTTCAATTGTGGCAGCATCGTATCCTCCAGTCTTCACAAAACAACCTCCCAATTGTATAATAAGTAACAAGGATAAAAATAATTTTGCAATTCGCAATAGGACCACCTCTTATTTACCATATTATATTAAATCGGAGTGGATGGCTATGGGAAATTTGACTGACATTGAAGCATCCGAAATTGCACTAGAATCTTATGATTCCAGTCTGGAAAAAGTACAGTTAGTAATAAATCAAAAACATATTGAATGGAAAAAAGTCGATACCATCCAAGACCCCACCACCGGACTCCAAGGCTACACGTTAAAAAACAAAGATACCGGAGAAGTCGTCATAAGCTTCGAGGGCACACAATTGTACCGCGGAGTAGATCAGGCGGTCAGTGACATCAATGAAGATTTTTTTGGAATCGTACTTGGTGGACCTAACTACACCAAGCGTGAACAAAACACTGTCCGCTACAACGGTTCCCCGGGTCAGGATGCAAGAATAAACAACGGCACGGCAAGACTGAATAAAGATGGCACTATTACTTATCTTAACATCAATCAATTTACCGAAGCAGATGCCTTTGTAAAAGAAAACATCGAAAAATACGGAAAAGAAAACGTCACATTTGTCGGCCATTCACTTGGAGGCGGCCTAGCTGAATATTATGCCGTTCAATACGATGCAGATGCGATCACCTTTGCTTCGGCTGATGTTTATGACTTACTTTCAGATGAGCAAAAGAAAAACGTAAAAAATGGTGTATATAGGGACAAAATCATATCGTATACATACCCGGATGATATTGTCGGGTCCTGGTATGATGAAGCAATCGGTTCTACATATTATATGAGCGATCCTTATGAAAACAACAGGAAAACATTAAGCACACACGGTATTGATAAAAACTTCAATGACAAATCCTTGTTCAATAAAAATGGCTATTATCTCCCGGAAATGTTTATGGCAAACTAAAAACGTAGTCTTTGGCAGTTAATTTATGTAGTTCCCAAAAGGGGGGTATATAAATAAAAA
>NZ_JAROCA010000029.1 GCF_030732005.1 Tigheibacillus jepli
TAGACATAATAAATGCTCCCTATGTAGTATTAGAGAATTTTTATTATTTCTCTGTCTACTACATAGGGAGCATATCAACATGCGGCTTAGGGGTTTTTTTTTACAAGCACGTTATGGCCATCTTCGGGCAATCGCATAGCAAAAAAAGGATGCCAGTGGCCTGTTGTCTTCATATCTATTTTTGAATAGTCCTAAGAGCAATACAGTTTGCGGAACATGTAAATCCTGGATTTTTTCAAATGCGAAATGACGCTGTAATCGCTGGTGATTGCATTGATAGAGTTCATTGTACGTAAATTTGTCCATGGTGTAACCTCCTGAATGGAATTGGTGTGGATTTACTCCATCATATGCGAATGTGTGTTCTGTATACAAGTGAAAATTACGTTGAATTGGTTGATGTACAAAAAAATGTACCAATAGCTATTCACGGTAATGTGTGCGTTTATTTAGCAGAAAATGGGTAAAACTATTTTCTTTTTAAAATATTTAGATGGAAACACTTGTTCCTATAACTTTTTTGTGATAAACTAGCAACTATACAAAGCAACAACTTTCCCTCTCAATGATTTTTCTCGATATGATAAAATGGTAATAGAAATGAAAAGGTAGATATTCTAGCAAAGGAGTGGCGTATCATGAAATTCTTTCATACTGCTGACTGGCATTTGGGCAAGTTGGTACAGGGCGTTTATATGACAGAGGATCAAGAATACATACTGGAGCAGTTTATCAGAGATATACAAGAGGAGCAGCCCGATGCCGTGGTCATCGCGGGTGATTTATATGATCGTGCGGTTCCGCCTGTTGAAGCAGTCCATCTATTGGACAAGGTTCTCGGTAAGATTGTCCTGGATTTGAAGATACCTGTTTTGGCCATAGCAGGAAATCACGATAGCCCAAGCCGACTACATTTCGGCAGCAGTATAATGAAAAACAACGGCTTGCATATCATCGGCCAACTTGAAAAGAAATTGGAACCGATTGTTTTGCACGATGCATATGGCGAGGTATGTTTTCACCTCATCCCATATTGCGACCCCAGTGTTGTACGTCATCTGTACGAAGATGAAACAGTCCGCAATCACCAAGATGCCATGTCCAAAATAATGGATGAAATACATGCCAACATGGACCCAATGAAAAGACATGTTTTGGTTGGACATGCTTTTGTAACGCCACATGGCGAGCAAGAGGAGAACACAAGTGAATCGGAACGCCCGTTATCCATTGGTGGTGCGGAATATGTGGATGCCCATCTTTTCAAAGACTTTCACTATACAGCACTTGGTCATTTGCACCAGGCACACAAAGTACTGCAAGAAAATATTCGCTATAGCGGATCACTGCTGAAATATTCCATCTCCGAAGAATTTCATAAAAAAGGCTACTTGATCGTTGAACTCGACAAGCAGGGAAATGCCACAATTAAAAAAAGACTTTTGCAACCGCAGCGTGATATCCGGACGGTGGAAGGGACAATGGATGAGATATTGGCACACCCAAAAAATGAAGATTATGTCGCCGTACGGCTGCTGGATGAAACACCGGTCCTTTCGCCAATGGAAAAGATCCGCTCCGTTTACCCGAATGCATTGCATGTTGAACGCAAAAATTATTTTTTCGCACCGGCCGGAATGGAACAAGCACAGCGGCAGCAGCGCAATCAAATGAACAATATTGATTTATTCAAGGCGTTTTATAAAGACATAAAAGGCCAGGAAGCTTCACCGGAAACGGAAGCTATTTTTACATCGATACTGGATGAACTGCTGAAAGAAGAAACGGAAACACCTTCTCCAAATAAAGAAAAAGTATCGACCGAGCATTGAAAGATGGGGGGAACGTCGGATGAAACCATTGAAATTAACATTAACCGCCTTTGGTCCATACAAGGATAAAGAAATTGTTGATTTTACAAAATTGGAAGATCACTCGCTTTTTATTATTTCCGGGAAAACCGGTGCAGGGAAAACGACTATTTTTGATGGAATATGTTTTGCCCTATATGGCAGTGCCAGTGGTTCTGACAGGGAAAACATGAGTATGCTACGCAGTGACTTCGCGGATGATGATGTACATACTTCTGTCGAGCTGGTGTTTGAATTGAATAGGAGAACGTATCGGATTAAGCGCCAGCTTGGTCACATCAAGCATGGAAATAAGACGAAAACAGGGGAAAAATACGAATTCTACGAACAAAAAGATGGAAAAGAGATTCCTTGTGTAGACAGGCAGATTGTATCGGACATCAATCAAAAGGTCGAATCACTATTGGGACTGACCCAGGATCAATTCAAACAAATCGTCATGCTTCCACAAGGTGAATTTCGCAAATTATTAACCTCGGAAACGGAAAATAAAGAAACGATCCTTCGTAAAATTTTCAAAACGAAACCATACCAGGAAATTGCTGAACGTCTCAAAACAAAAAGAGATTTGGCTGCACAGGCTTATCAGGTTGCAAAAGATAAACAAGATTCGTATTTGCAGGGGATCCAAAATGTCTTGCCCGTCCGTGAAGATTCGCAGCTTCAGAAGGTGCTGCAAGAGGAGTATTACAACGGCCAGCAGGTACTTCTTGGGCTGGATGAGGAAATTGCACATTATCACAAACAAATTGAAGTGGATAAAGAAAAATATGAATCTGCCTATCAGATGCATGGCAAAAAACAAACTATCTATTATGAAGCAAAAAATACAAATGAGCAATTTGACCGCTTAGAAGAGAAAACGCAACGATTAGCGGTGCTTTCCAAACAAGAAACATCCATCAGACAGAAAGAAAACCGGCTGGCCGAAGCACTACGAGCAAGCAAGATTACGCCTTTCGAGCGGCAGGTTGCCGATGCGTCTAAAGAGGAAACAAACAAAATTGCAAATCGCAACCAAGCCGTGGCAGCATTGGAAAAAGCCGAAAAAAACCTGACAAAAATGCAGCAAGAAGCAAAGATTCAGGACGAAAAAAAACCTGAACGCGAAACCATTGGAAAGAAATTGAATCAATATCTTGACTTGCTGCCCATCGTAAAAGATGTAAACCAGCGAAAACAGCAAATTGCATCCATGAAAAAGCAATTGGAATCAGCTGACAAAGAGTTGGAGAAAACCAAGCATTCCGTTGCAGACAAACAAAAGGCCTATGAAGAATTAGCAAAAAAAGTAAAACAGCTGGATGAAAAAGTTTCCACACTTCCGCAGCACCAGCAGCAACTGATAGATATGCGTGATCAGGCACGTGTGCTAGGAGATTATTTGAAAGCATATAAACATCAAAATGCGTTAAAAGAGGAACTGCAGCGTGCATCCTCGAAGCTGGAAAATGCCAAAACTCAGTATGAAAAAGTGGAACAAGCTTGGCTGTCCAATCAAGCAAGTGTATTGGCGGCACATTTGCATGAAGGTGATGCTTGTCCCGTTTGCGGCAGTATTTGGCATGGTAAACAAACAGCCGTTGCACAGGCTGATGTAACGAAAGAACAGCTGCAGTCTGCCAAGGAATCCTATCAGCAGCTGGAAAGAAAATATCATTCCATACTTGCGGATGTAAAATACAATCAAAACGTTGTAGAACAATCTGTCGAAGCGCTAAAAGCATTCAACATTCCCACAGCGGAGGCAGATGAAAAATACCGTCAGCTCGTGGAAGCTGGCAAAAAACAGAATCAATTGGTAGAACAATTAAAGAAGGATGCCAAGCAGCTGAGAGAGTGGAAGGAAGAACAAGATACAAAGCAGGAAATCATAACAAAGCTAAACAAAAATAAGGAGCAGTTGGAACAGAAATATCATACACTGAAAACCGATCATGACCGATCGGTTGCAGTGTATGAAGAAAAAATGAATATGATTCCGGAAAACGTCCGGAAACTATCTGTATTGGAAGATATGCTAGCCAAACTCGAACAAAAGAAAAACGAAATGGAAAAAGCAGCCGAAGCAGCAAAAAACAATTTAGATCGGGCAAGGGATGCATATAATCGGGCACAATCAGATGCGGGACATGCCGAAAACCAGTTAACAGAAGCGAAAAAGCGGAAAGAAAAAGCCCAAAATCTGTTCCAAACCGCCATTCGCGATGCAGAATTTTCATCTGAAGAAGCATATATGGCTGCAAAAATGGAAGAAAAACAGCAACATCAATTACAAATGGAAATTCAGCAATTCAGGCAGGAACAATCCACATTAAACGAACAAATCCGCGAATTGCAGCAACTGCTTCAGGATAGGCAGCGGACGGATTTAGTTGCAATCGAACAGCAGTTGCAAGCGTTAAAACAAAAATATGAGCAGGCTCTTGAAAAATGGCAACAGTCCAAAGATTATTTTGAAAACGCACGGGATTTAAAAACGAATATCCAAGAAGCTGCCGAAAAAGTAGCTGCCAGTGAGAAACAGCTATCCATCATTGCGGATCTGCACGATGTTATCCGTGGCCAAAACAGCCAAAAAATATCTTTCGAGCGTTTTTTGCAAATGGAATATTTGGAGCAGATCATCGAAGCAGCCAATCATCGGCTAAAGAATATGTCCAATGGCCAGTTTATGCTGATACGGAGTAAGCGCCAGGAATCTCGCGGCAAGCAAAGCGGATTGAGCATTGATGTGTTTGATTCCTATACGGGACAAACCAGGGATGTAAAAACACTATCCGGCGGTGAAAAATTCAATGCATCCTTGTGCTTAGCACTCGGGATGGCTGATGTCATTCAAAGCTTCCAAGGCAATATCTCCATTCAAACGATGTTTATCGATGAAGGGTTCGGAACATTGGATGAGGAGTCTTTAAATAAAGCCATTGATACATTGGTCGATCTGCAAAAATCGGGTCGGATGATTGGCGTTATTTCGCACGTAAGGGAATTGAAAGACGTTTTCCCTGCCATATTGGAGGTTGCCAAATCAAAAGAGGGGGTCAGCCATACCAAATTTGTCGTGAAATAAACTTATAAGGAGTTAGTCATATCAAATTTATCCTGAAATAAGAAATGGGCTGTCCGAAGCACTATTTGGAAACGATGGAACAGCCTCTTTTTCTTTTGCTAACTTGAACGTTTAAATTAAATCTAAGAAATTTCCTATGGCAAGATGGCAAACGCGCGAACGGGGAAGCCGGATGCTTTTTCGGGTTTTGGGGCAATACAGAAGATGATCGCTCCTTTTGCCGGCAGTTTATCCAGATTATTCATCAATTCCACTTGGTAAGTATCCTGGTCGAGCACATAATATTCTCCAACCAATTTGCCATTTTTAATGAAATCGGCACTGGCATCCGTATCGAATGTTTCGTGACCAACAGCCTTGATTTTTCTTTGCTCAAACAGGAACTGCAATGCCTCAAGCGACCATCCCGGCGTGTGATTATTTCCGTCTTCATCCTTATTTTCGAACGCAGTGTGGTCAGGCCAGTGTTTGCTCCAGTCTGTCCGAAGCGCAACAAAGCTGCCAGCTTCGATTTGGCCATGCTCCGCTTCAAATTGCAAAATGTCTTTGGTCCCCAATGAAAAATCAGAATTTGCCGCCGCTTCTTTCGATTTATCAATGACAACAAGTGGTGCAACAAGTTCTTTTAGCTGCAAATCTTCCAGATATCTTCTGTTACGAACGAAATGAATGGGGGCATCGATATGGGTCCCGTATTGCCCGGCAAAGGAAAAGCGCTGGGCGAAGAAACCATCTTCATGCGTAAACAATGTATCGATATTTGCTGGATCAAATGCAGAAAAATGCGGCGAGTCGGGTCCAAATGTATGGGTTAGGTCGACCCACTCCTTTTCTTTCAATACGCGCAGTGCCTCCAATACATCATTTGTGGTTGTTTGTTCTTTTGTTTTTACCATCTGTATTCGCTCCTTTTTTTGTACAAAAATAATACCCCTTCATTTAATAAGAAGGGGCAATTTGCCAAACTTTCCTTCTTATCTGCAAGCATTGCTGCTTCTGGAATTGGCACAGTGCTTTTTGCCTGTTGCCGAGGCTTCGCAGGGCCAGTCCCTCCACCTCTCTGGATAAGAATTACATTAAAATTATGAAGTTGTTCTAAATATAGATGCAATTTTTAAAAAAGTCAAGCTAAAAACCAAAAATCTTTTCATATTTGCAGCATGATTTTGGCAGAATACAGGCAAGGAGGGATTTAATTGAGCGATAAGAATAAGAATAAAAAGAATAAGTCAAAAGAAGAAATCAACAATATGAAAAACGATAATAAATATCGTACGAATCGACCACCGGGAAATTAGCAACAAAAGGCATATGCATTGCTTGATGCATATGCCTTTTATGTTTGTGATTGCAGGCATCCTGTGCACGACTTGAATGCTTTTTCCACCACGTGAAAGATGCTATGATGAATAAAATAATGCAGTGCAAACCGGTTGCCGCTTAAAATTTATAGAAAAAAATTAGCTGGTCAACTGATGGGGAGGAAATGAAATGGGATTACAGGCGATTTTATTTGATTTGGATGATACGTTGTTATGGGATGAAAAAAGCGTGGATATCGCATTGGCAAATACTTGCGGCTATGCTGCAGAAAAAGCTGGGGTGGATGAGGCAAAGCTGCAAGAAGATGTGCGAAAGATAGCACCGGAAATGTATGCCTCCTATGAAACGTACGGATTTGCCAAAAAAATTGGTATTGGTGTGTTTGAAGCCATGTGGGCAAATTTTGATGACCCTGGTGAGGATTTTGCAAAGTTGCGAGAAACAGCGATGCACTATCGGGTTGACGTTTGGAAAAAAGCACTTGAGATTCAAGGATGTGAAAAAAGTGGGCTTGCTGAAAAGCTTTCCAGGGTATTTGGAGAAGAAAGACGGGCAAATCCTTTTCTTTTTTCCGACACCATCGAGGTGCTTGACGCATTAAAGGAAAAATATCAATTGTTGTTACTGACCAATGGCTCACCAGATTTGCAGCGAGCAAAGTTGAGATTGTCACCCGAACTTTCCGGATACTTTGATGCCATTGTCATTTCCGGGGATTTTGGCATCGGAAAACCCGATACATCGATTTTCCGGCACGCTTTAAGCAAACTTGGGGTTGCAAAAGAAAATGCAATCATGGTTGGCGACAACTTAAAAACGGATATTCTTGGGGCAAACCGTATTGGCATGAGAAATGTACGAATAAACCGCCGACCAACGGATGAGACGGATATAAAAGCCACATATGAAATCGCCCAATTATCTGAACTGATCCCGCTCGTCAAAAGAATGAGCTCCGAAGTTTATGGATGAAAATAGCTCGCTGATGCATACTAAAGCAGACATGATATGAGGAATGTTTTATTTTGTATAAATGTGGAAATGTGATAAAATGTCACCTTGTTACGATATAACGGAACACGAAATAATGCGTATTACAATTTGCAATACGCATGAACATTTTGATCTTACAAAGAATATTTCCAAAAGTGATAGAAAGAAGGAACGTTATGGTTGATGCAGAAAGCGTAAAAAATCCACAGGGAGTCGATAATAAAATACCAATTATCATTGTACTGCTTTCGGGTGCGTTTGTAGCTATTTTAAATCAAACATTGCTTGCCACCGCGCTTCCGCATATCATGAAAGATTTGGACCTGGATGAAACAGTTGCCCAATGGCTGCAATCCATTTTTATGCTTGTTAATGGCATTATGATCCCGATTACGGCGTTTTTAATTGAGAAATTCACAACACGTGTTCTTTTTCTCAGTGCAATGGGGCTGTTTGGTTTAGGTACTTTACTATGTGCCATTGCACCGAGTTTTGTTTTTCTAATGGCTGGAAGAATTTTGCAAGCGGCTGGTGCTGGAATTGTCATGCCGTTGATGCAAACTATTTTCTTTTTGATTTTTCCAATTGAAAAACGAGGCAGTGCAATGGGGATGTTCGGGCTGGTCATTGCCTTTGCACCGGCAATTGGACCGACACTTTCCGGCTGGCTAGTTGAGCAATTGCCGTGGAGAAGCTTGTTCTATGTGGTTTTGCCAATCGTTATAATTGATATCATCCTTGCTTATTTTCTTATGAAGAACGTAACGAAACTAACTAATCCAAGGGTTGATGTGCTGTCCATTATTTTGTCTACTTTAGGATTTGGCGGACTTTTGTACGGGTTTAGTACAGCGGGATCGAACAGCTGGACCAGTTCACATGTTATCATCTCAATGATTGTTGGGGTGATAGCAATGGTATGGTTTATTTTGAGGCAGTTGCGACTTGAAACACCGATTCTGGAGTTCCGTGTTTTTAAAAACAAGCTCTTCACACTGACTACTGTTCTTGGCATGCTGGCTTTTATGTCTCTCATTGGAGCAGCGGTTGTCTTGCCGCTGTTGATGCAAACCATGTTAGGTTTTTCCGCATTGGAATCGGGCTTGATGCTTTTGCCGGGGGCCATCATCCAAGGTATCATGAACCCAATTACAGGAAGATTATTCGATAAATTTGGTGCCAGATGGCTGGCAATTATCGGATTGATTATCATCATCGGAACGACCTTTATGTTTACCAATTTGGATGATCAAACTACCTTTACTTATCTGGCAACTGTCAATGCGGTGAGGATGTTCGGAATTGCAATGGTTATGATGCCGGTGACTACAGCCGGTTTAAATCAACTTAGCAATGATTTAATTCCGCATGGGACAGCAATGAACAACACGATGCGGCAGATCGCCGGTGCAATTGGCACCGCGTTGATGGTTACATTGATGGCCAACCACGCCATACCGGAACAAGGTGTGAATGGTATGATCCACGGTGTTAATGTTTCCTTTGTGGTTGCGGGTATTCTGGCAATTGCCGGACTGATATTGGCTTTCTTCATTCGGGATAAGGATAGAAGGAAGCAACCAGTGGGAAATCGATGAAGAACAAAGGCGTAAGCGCCCTTACAGGCTAAAAGTGCGATTTCCTGGGACTGCGGTTACTCGCCCCACCCAAAACCCTTGGGGCTGCGGTTACTCGCCCCATCAAAACATCTGCTAGTTGCTGAGCGCTGGAGCCGGACGTGGCTGTCGTAGGATATGATATTAACACAGTCCAATTTTATAATCCCATTACCCAAGAAAAAGGAAAGTGCTTGGAAGAAGTTTTATCCGGGCATTTTCCTTTTTATCATTTATAAGCGACGGGTTTGTAAGTGCCGGTTTCTGCAAATAGCGCACTATCTTTGCAAATAGCGCAGAATTCTGCAAATAGCCCCCAATCCCTAAATAGAGCATCAAAATTTTAAGCCTGTTAGAGCAGTTGGCAATCCACTTGGGAAACAAACCAACAACATCATAAACTTTTTCCCACTGTTCAACCATTCCGACTCTCCTAACTATCTATTTTATGAAACTATATGATTACGAATTAAATATATGATGGGCGTTGGGACAATCCCTTGTTTACCCCCGAGAATTACCAAGATTAAAGTAAAATCAGTTTCCAATATGCATCTATTAGGTTATATTAGGTTGAGAGACAAATGGAAACATCACCACGATTTCATCCTGGAGGTTATCGAATGAAAGAGAATAAAGTGAAAGTATACCTGGCAAGTCCATTTTTTAATGATGAACAAATTGAAAGGGTTGAACGGGTTGAAAAAGCATTGGATGCCAATCCTGCCATAGGAGAATATTTCTCCCCAAGAAAAAACCAATTGGAACATCTGACATTCGGAAGTAAAGAGTGGGCGGCAGCCATCTACCAAAAAGATATAGAACATGTGCAATGGGCGGATGTGATTGTTGCTGTATTGGATTACGAGGGGGAAACCGAGCTGCATGGTGTAAGACATGGCCATGTTGATTCTGGAACTGCTTTTGAGGTCGGATATGCAATAGCTGCCAATAAGCCCGTGGTTTTGGTACATGAAAAGGGTGGCATCGTAAATCTGATGTTATCGCAAAGCTGCCAGGCATACCTGGACAATGTCGAAGCTATAAAAGATTACGATTTTAACACAATGCCCAAAATAGAGTTTGAAGGGGAAGTAATGTAGCGGATAGTGTTATTTATCGGATTTTATGAATTGCGATTTAATTGAATACCAAGAATGGAAAAGCCAGCTAGGTGTATGACCAGCTGGCTTTTCGTTGATGCGAGGTTGGTTGAAAACAGACATGTCAAAGCCCACGCGAGTTTAGCAAAAAAATAGGGACAAGGAACCTGTCCCCATGTCCCGCCTAGCGATTATTTCTACTGGCTTGAATGTTTCTTTCTATTTTCATTTTCTCTATGCGATAATGCATCATCGCTTTTCTCGCTCTATCCATATCTTTTTCATGTACCTTAATATATATTGGACTTTCCTTATACCCAAATTGATAGAAATTTTCCCAGCTATAGGGAATTTGATATTTAAATGGGATCTTGTGGCTTTTTAAAAGCCAATAATATTCATTTGCCTCGCCCACATTTGATTCACTGCCACTGTACACTGTTTCATATTTTTTATCGCATCGAAACATAAACAGCGAAATAGCGACTGCAAAAAGTATTACGATAACAAGCATGGCAAGCCCCTCTTATCGTTATGTTTTCAAGCACAAATCGGATTCTTTACTTTGTTCATATTGGTCCATTCTCATCGTTTGACTACTTACAGTATTTCCTAGAGTTGAATTGCTGAAACATGGATGTGTGAAGGGCTGTTAAAGTGACTTACTAGAGAACGTGACACGGGTGAGGATTGATGTCAAGTAAGGGTTTGTTGTCCGCGTGAGGCAAAATTGGAGGGCGAACTAGGAAGATATTCCTTCTCAGTTGTGTCCCTCTGTTTATTTACAACTCTTTTTGTCTTACCGCTTATTTTTCGAACTAATTCTGTTTCTCCATTGCTATTTTTTTATGCTTTCATCATATCTTCAAATTTATTCGGCAGTATTTTCCAAGTTATAATACCTGATATAAGTAAGCGTAAAATAAAACCCTCATTTTAATCACAAGTCTTCCATGTGATAATCTCTTTAGAAAACAAATTCGGGAGGTTATGTGAGGATCCAAGTAGACAAAAGAATAGAATGTAAAACGCGGTATGATGCCTGGAAAACAAGCGGGTTGAGTGCATCTGAATGGTGCCGCCAACAAGAGATTAAAAATCGTCAAATGTATTATTGGATAAATAGTTTGAAGATCTTCAGGTTAAAGTGGTCAAACATGTTCGTTACGTACACGGCTGCCGTCATTGCGAACGAAAACACTTACTGTAACGGCACCAATGCCGGAACCGGTTTTTCCGGGAAACCTGGAATCTCCACCGGCAATGGCTTACACCATGACACAAAAATATGTGAGAGATGCCACTGTATCGCAAAGAGAAACACTTGGAGAGATTTGAGGTGTTCAGAAAGAATTGCTCATGCCTCAAATATCCTAAAAAGCAGAAAATTTGCAGATAATAAATCCCGGGTTGGAAAAATTTTTGAAGCTAAAGCCATAGAGGGCGAACGGAGAGATGTTTCTGGAACAAGCTTTGTTGTTGATGAGAAAAATAACAATGAAATAGTTGTATTTACTTTATGAATAAACAAAAAACACTTGACGGCGCTTACAATATATGCTTAAATAGATGAAAAGCTAATCATGTGACACGGAGAATGGAGATCCACAAATATCGGCCTGCCCAGGCTGTTTTTGTGGATTTTTATATTTTTCTTCAATGTATTTCACGCATTTGGAGCGTACGCCAAAATAATAGCGCATATTGGGGCATACACTATCCATTGGATGAAGGAAGAATGCCATCACAAGGGTATATAGGAACAAAGATGCACCCAGGAAACTCCCCGGCATAGGGGATGTTTATCTATTGAAAGAAGGTGGTACGATGTTGACGCGTCATAATTATTATGAACAAAAACGTTCTAAAATCAAAAGGCTTGTCCTGGAAGTCCTAAACGATTTATCCCAAATGACAGAATTATATACGGCCTATTTGAATCATCCAACAGACGAGAGACGCGGTTGGATTTTAAAAACGGAAAGTGATGTAAACAAACATGAAGCCCGCATTGAAAAGGATATTTTGGAAATCATTTCTTTGCAGCAGTTAGACGTAAAAGAACTTAGATGGCTGCTTGGCATGAATCGGATTATCAGGGAGCTGGAACGTATCGGCGATCAGCTGACAAATATTGTCACATTGAGTGATGTGGCTGATACACAGGCATTGAAGCCGATGATCCAAACCTTTTTCCATTTTGAGAGCGAGATGATTGAATGGGTCAAAAAGGGTATTACGAATGAAGATAAACAAATATTGGAAGACGTCATGGAGCAGGATCATTATGTCAATCAGCTCAACAAGGGCACGTACAACAACCTTGTTCATTTGATCAATGAAAAAGAAAACATCACCGAAAGTAATTTGAAAACAATTATCATCAGCAGATTTCTGGAACGCATCGGCGATCATTTGGTCAATATTGCCAGGGTTTATTTGGAGGTCTGTGAAGAAATGGAAGATTAGAAGGGATTTATATGGAATTATTATTGCAAAGCATGTTGGGGTTCCTTGGAGGACTGGGGATTTTTCTTTATGGTACGCATCTATTAAGCAACGGTTTGCAAAAATTGGCTGCTTCCAAGATGCGGGCTTATTTGACAAAGTTGACAAATACGAGATGGAAAGGTGTATTTAGTGGTATTGTCGTCACTTTTTTCCTGCAAAGCAGTACAGTAACATCCATTCTGATTGTCGGACTTGTTGGAAGTTCGGCAATCACCTTGTCACAAGCGTTCGGTGTCGTCTTAGGGTCTGCGATAGGAACGACGCTGACGGTACAAATTTTGGCATTCAACATTTCGGTATATTCATCGATTTTTATTTTTCTTGGTGCGATATTCATCATATTTGTGAAACGCAACAATTGGAATGTAGTCGGACTGCTTTTATTGAGTGTTGGATTCGTATTTTTTGGAATTCATATGATTTCTTCTTCACTAGAACCGCTTAGCGAGAATCAGCACTTTTTGCGCAGTTTGCTTTCCATATCGCAAAACCCGCTGCTTTTCGCATTTGTTGCGCTTGCCTTGACCGCGCTGTTTCATAGCAGTGCAGCGATGATTGTCATAGGGATCGCTTTCGTATCGTCCGGCGTGCTATCGATACATGCGGTTATTCCTTTGGTAATCGGTGCGAATGTCGGCTCGACCATTCCAGTAATTGTCACAAGCCTCACGACCAATTTGGAAGGAAAAAAGCTGGCATTTTTCAATTTCCTATTCAAGTTCTCTGGTGCGGTGCTTGCGTTTTTGTTATTGCCATTCATCACGAATCATATCGATTTTTTGCCTGGAAATGCGCAGCGGCAAATCGCCAATTTCCATACACTGTTTAATGTTGTTATCGCCACATTGTTTTTTCCGCTGCTGCCTTTGGTAGCGAAAGTTTTTGAAAAAATGTTTCCCAAGCAGACCGAGGAAGCAGTATTTACTGTTCGACTGAGCGAGGGGCTGCTTGAGGTGCCGGACGAAGCCTTAAACAATAGTAAAGCTGAAATTAGTAAACTGGCAAAAATGGTCTATCACGATATGATTCAAAGACTTTTAAGCTATTTAGAGGGGAATATTCAGGCCTCATCATTGCGACAAGTGGAGGAGCGGATCGATCAGTCATACATTCAAATCCAGAAATATTTGTTGAAACTTGGACAAAGGGATTTATCCGGCGAACAATCGAACAGGGAAGTGAAGTTGCTCAATATTCTTAACGACATTGAGCATATCGGCGATACGGTCGTACGTTTCATTGGTGTGGCTGAGAAAGTAAGTCAAAAAAATCTATTATTTAATGAGGAAGATTTAGCGGCGCTCCATAAAATGCTTGGCCACATTGAGCAAACGTATAAAAATTCACTGCAAGCCTTCCATAAAAATGATTTGGCCTTGGCTAAGGAAAATATCCAGTATCAATCGACCATCGACCAATTTGAAAAAGATATCAAGTTCGAGCATTACAATAGCCTGATCAATCAAAAGGAAAACAACCCTGATATCAGTGCGGTTTATCTGGATATTGTCAACCAATTGCTGCAAATCAACCATCATGCGATGAATATATCACGGACGGTGTTGGGATTGATTTAGAAGAATCTTATTGCCCTAGCTTTTATTTCATTTGGGGATGGTTCCGCTCTGGGAGAATTGTATGATAGAATCAAATCCAAAGTTATTATCATGGACAACGGATCATCAAATTTAAAAGAAACGGCAGAATATATTGACAACGCTTACACATTTTGCTTTAATAAACATACAGGATAATATAGGTGATGGAGACAAGAGCACCACAAGATAATCATCCTTTTTCTTAAAAGGATTGTTATTTTGTGGATTTTTTATTTTTCTGCTTTTAAATCATCTGTAGGAAATGGAAGATAGGGAAGCAGTTATGCCGTTTTTACGTTATTTAGGGGTGACATGACTGCATGATGCCATTTTGTGCCTGTATTGAAATTAAAAAATACGAGGGGGAAAAGAAGTGAAAAAGTTTTTTGGTGAATTTATACTGTTCATTGCATTTGTACTGGTACTAGCTGGGTGCAGTAATGATAACAAGGATGGAGGCACATCCACGGGTGATTCCTCGGGGAAAAAGGAAATTGCCTTCTGGCACGCAATGAGCGGGGATAATGGGAAAGCCTTGGAAGATATAGTGGACAAATTCAATGAGCAATCCGATGATGTGCATGTGAAAGCAGTTTACCAAGGAAGCTACGATGAGGAACTTAGCAAACTGCGTGCTGTCGGAGGTTCAAATGAGGCACCGGCCCTTGTGCAGATATTTGAAATTGGTACGAAATATATGAGCGAAAGCGGATTTATTACGCCGATGCAGGATTTCATTGACAAAGATAATTTCGATACATCGAAATTGGAGTCCAACATCTTATCCTACTACACGCTGGATGACAAATTGTATTCGATGCCATTCAATACATCGAATGCGGTCATGTTCTATAACAAAGACAAATTTAAAGAAGCAGGGCTGGACCCGGATAACCCGCCGAAAACATTCAGCGAAGTAAAAGATGCTGCGGAAAAACTCGCAAAAGATGGGGATTATGGTTTCACGATGGCTACAATTGGCTGGTTTGTTGAACAATTAATGGCCAATCAGGGTGCACTTTATCTGGACAATGACAATGGACGCAGCGGCGATGCTACAAAATCCCTTATCAATTCTGATGAAGGTGTGGCAATTTTTAAATGGCTTGATGAAATGAACAAAGCAGGAACTTTTAAAAATTATGGAAGCGACTGGGAAGATCCGAGAGCACCATTTTTCGCTGGCCAAGTAGGAATGTACTTTGATTCTACAGCAAACACTGCAGAAGTAATCAAGAACTCGTCATTTGATGTGGGAACGGCTCCACTGCCAGGAGCAGATGACAAGGACCGCCAAGGATTGATTGTCGGCGGTGCATCTTTATGGATCACCAACCAGGTTCCAAAAGAAGATCAGGATGCTGCCTGGGAGTTTGTCAAGTTTGTGACAAAACCTGATATTCAAGCGCAATGGGCAGCGTCAACAGGGTATTTCCCAATTACACCCGATGCTTACGACGAAGATGTGCTGAAAAAGAAATACGATGAGAACCCGCAATTTAAAGTGGCCGTTGATCAGCTGGAAAATACCAAAGTCAGCCCGGCTACACAAGGACCATTGACTACTGTTATGCCGGAAGCAAGAAAAATCATCGAGTCCGCTTTGGGTGAGTTGTATGAGGGCGGCGATCCAAAAAAAGTACTGGATAATGCAGCCAAAAAAATTACCGATGCATTAAAATAAAAAGCTAAGGAAGCACAAGGCAAGTTCTTGTGCTTCTTGCATAAATTTAAGGAGATTCTTATGATTGGTTTTGAAAAGAGTTCCCTTGGAAGTATGCTAAAACTGCAGGCTTAATATTACAAGTATCAACCTACCCTAATGTTGTCTATACAGACAAGGCAGACAAGGCATTCATATACGCCTGTCATAAATATGGGTACAAGGTTTTTCCGTACAACATAGATTGGGAAGTTACCTGAATGTTCACGAGTTATCCGGATAAGTTGCATGAAGTTATTGAAAATATTTTTTATGGGAAATATATCAAATTTTATTGACACCGCTTTCAAATTTTGGTTTAATATAACTAACTTCATATTTTGGATGGAGAATATGAGATCCATATAAGTTCCTGGGGCGGGGGATTTATGTGGATTTTTGCATGTATGTAGGGAGGTTTTGGTTGTTGAAAGATTTGCAAACTTGTAAACCGCAACACGACGTATTCGGTAACATTGGGCTGTGCCAATATAGCAGGATTGTTGCAAATTATATAAAAAGTTGCAAAGAGGGGTGTCAGCATGGAGATTACCAATAGCAATGAAGCTGCAGCGAAGAGACTGCGGAAGAAAGAATGGAAATTATTTGGCACTGGCATGCTTTATTTATTGCCAGCAATCGTTTTTATGGCTGTATTTCTATTTTATCCAATAGTGAAAACGTTGTATTTTAGTTTTTTCGATGTGACTGGTGGAGGTGTGACAGAAAGATTTGTCGGGTTAAAAAACTATGCAAAGCTGCTTAGTTCACAGGAATTTTTACAAAGCATGAAAGCGACATTTTTATTCGTTTTGTATGTTGTTCCTGGTGAAATAATCATTTCTTTATTCCTTGCCGTGATAGCCAGTGAAAAATTGAAGGGGATGGGATTTTTCCGTACCATATTCTCTTCCACATTGGGCGTTTCAGTAGCTGCCGGTGCAACCGTATTTTTGTTCATGTTCCATCCGTCCCTCGGAGCCATCAACAATGTCCTGGGTATGGTCGGAATTGGCCCGATAGAATGGCTGACCAGCTCGAATGCTGCTTTGATTTCCATTGCAATCACTACGATTTGGATGCATATCGGGATCAACTTTATCATTTTGCTTGGCGGGTTACAAAACATCCCGGAAGAAATGTATGAGAGTGCTAAAATTGATGGGGCGGGTTATTATTCAAGGTTGTTCAAGATCACGATTCCGCTTCTGTCACCGGTTTTGTTTTTTGTACTGATCATTGCGGTGATCGGCTCGTTTCAGACTTTCGGCCAAATTGACTTGCTGACAGGCGGCGGGCCGAATAATTCCACCAATTTGATTGTCTATTCGATTTATCAGCAGGCGTTCAGTTTTGGTCACTTTGGTTTTGCCAGTGCACAGGCTATCGTTCTGTTTGTCATCATTTTGATTGTGACCATTCTCCAGTTTCGCTATGGTGAGAGGAAGGTGCATTACCAGTGAAGAAAAAAATTATTATATACATTCTGTTAATCGTTTCTGCTTTTCTCTTGTTTGCACCGATTCTTTATGCAATCTCTGCAAGCTTCATGTCACCGAAAGATATATATGCGGGAAAACTTTTTCCCTCTGAGTTCAATTTTGATGCTTATAGGGAGGTGATGGACAGTATACCGCTTTTGCACTTTTTATGGGTGAGTTTTGTGATGTCGTTCATGGCGATGGTAGGTCAATTGGTACTTTCAAGTCTTTCGGCATATGCGTTTGTGTTTATTCCATTCAAAGGCAGAAATCTCATCTTTTTCTTGTTTTTGTCAACGATGCTGATTCCTTGGGAAGCAACCATCATTCCAAACTTCCTGACCATTTTGCATTTGAATTGGTTGAATACGTACCAAGGGTTGACGTTTCCGTTTTTTGCATTACCGTTTGGAATTTTCTTGTTAAGACAGCACTTTATGACACTTCCAAAAGAGCTGTGGGAATCTGCCCAAGTTGATGGTTGTTCGCGTTTAAGATTTTTCTTTAAATTTGCGTTGCCGCTATCCAAGTCATCATTGAGTGCATTGGCCGTTTATGGATTCTTGACCACGTGGAACAAGTATCTATGGCCATTGCTCGTGACGAATGATGACAGTGTCCGTCCGGTACAAATCGGGTTGAAAATGCTGATTGCCCAAGAAGGTTCATCGCAGTGGAATATGGTCATGGCTGCGGTCGTGATGATATTATTGCCGACATTGCTGTTATTGTTCATTGGAATCAAGTACATTCGTGAAGGTTTAACAGCCGGAGCGGTCAAAGGTTAAAAAGAGGGGGGAAGAAAGGCATGAAAAAATTTAGCTTTTTGTTTATTGCATTAGCGTCTATACTGGCATTCACACTGGCAGGTTGCAGCAATGATAATCCATCGTCGGTCTCAGGGGCAAAAGGCGACAGCGGGAAAGACAAAACGAATATTGAGCTTTGGCATTCGTTAAGTGGTGACAACGGAAAGAACTTTGAAAAGATTGTTGATGAATTCAACAAGCAATCCGATGATGTGCATGTTAAAGCGGTCTATCAAGGCGGATATACTGATACGATCACAAAAATCCGTGCGGTTGGGGACAAGGAAGTTCCGGCACTTTTGCAAGCCTCCGGTACGAACAGAAAATACCTGGCAGAAAGTGATTTTGTAAAACCGATGCAAGATTTTATTGATGATGAGAAATTTGATACATCTGGTATTGAAGAAAATGTATTGAACAGGTATACCATTGATGACAAGTTATATTCCATGCCTTTCAGTTCATCAAATGCCATTATGTTGTATAACAAAGATATGTTCAAAGAAGTGGGGCTGGATCCGGAAAGTGCGCCTGCCACATATGAAGACATTGAGGTAGCTTCAAAGAAAATAAAGGATAAAACCGGAAACGTTGGCTTTTCATTTGCTACGATTGGATGGTATTTTGAAGAATTGCTGGCAAATCAGGGAGAACTTTACCTGGATCAAGA
This sequence comes from Tigheibacillus jepli, assembly GCF_030732005.1. Taxonomy (GTDB): domain Bacteria; phylum Bacillota; class Bacilli; order Bacillales; family Amphibacillaceae; genus Tigheibacillus; species Tigheibacillus jepli. The sequence goes on from NZ_JAROCA010000029.1 coordinate 18,751, forward strand.
CAATGGTTTCAGCGGCAAACCAACAAAAACGCTGGTTAATGAAGAAGGCGGACAAAAGATTTTCAAATGGCTTGACAAGATGAATAAAGTAGGAACGTTTAAAAACTATGGTTCCAATTATGAAGATCCGCGTGCGCCGTTTTTGGCAGGTCAGCTTGCCATGTATCTGGACTCTTCTGCTAATGTCAGAACAATGGTTGATCAAGCGCCGTTTGAAGTGGGAACAGCGCCACTGCCTGTACCAAAAGGAGTGGAGCCCAATGGAGCAACCGTTGGGGGCAACTCGATGTACATCACAAACAAGCTTTCTGACGAAGAACAACAGGCTGCATGGGAATTCATCAAGTACACCGTCTCCCCCAAGGTTCAAGCAGAGTGGGCAGCAGCTACCGGCTATTTCCCGGTTACAAAAGATGCTAATGGTGAATCTGCTTTGACAGAAGCGTATGACAAGTATCCACAAATGAAGACAGCAGTCGAGGTGAATTCCAACACCCCTGCCACGCCGGAAATGAGCGGTCCTTTGTCTGATGAAGGTGAGCAATTCAGAACTATCATCGAAGCGGCACAAGAGCAAGTCTATGAAGGTACTGATCCGAAAAAAGCACTTGATGATGCTGCGAAAAAGATTGACGAACTACTAGAATAAGCAAGATAACAGAATAACATCTGAGTCAAATATAACAAGGTCAAGAATATGAGAGACCACGACTTTTCTTACATGGGATAGTTGTGGTCTTTTTTACCGCATTTATTGCGGGAATTATAAGAAAGGTAGTACTTTTTGGTAACCAACAATTGGGAAATACGTGAGCTTTGGAGGATTCATTTTATGGAAATTTGCTTGAGCTTGTGGTCGCTTGGACCGCATGTGAATACAGCGTCACTGGAAAAAATAAAAGCAACCAGCATAGACGATTATCAAGGGACATTCACATATGAGGTACATCCGTCACATTATACATTGGTAGACATTTTAAAAACGATAGATGAGGTGCACCGATATGGGAGATAAACAAATTGAAGCGATCATATTTGATTTGGATGGCACCTTATATTTGGGCGATCACGCAATCCCTGGAGCGGTTGAAACATTGAAATGGGTGCGTGACAATCATTTGCAGGTACGTTTTGTCACAAACAACCCGCGCTTTAGCAGGAGGTTTTACATGGAAAAATTGAATAGACTGCAATTGCAGGCGAACCTAGGTGAAATCGTGACATCGGCACAACTGACAGCGAAATATCTTAATGAGCATGCAGATTATGGCAGTGTGTACGTAATTGGAGAGGAACAATTGCATAAAGAACTGGCTGCCGCCAATGTCGATGTCGTAGAACATAGTCAAGCAGATACTGTATTGATCAGTTTTGATACCACCGTTACGTATGAAAAGCTGATGAATGCTTACCATGCCTTAAAAAATGGTGCCCACTTCATTGCGACAAACCCTGATGCAGTTTGTCCGACCCCTGATGGTGGGCTGGTTGATGCAGGTGCCATCATCGCTGCGTTGGAAACAGCGACCGGCAGGAAATTGGAAAAAGTGTTTGGCAAGCCATCCAAGCTGCTTGCCGAGTTGTTAATAGACCAAATGCAGGTTACTCCCCAGTCCTGTGTAGTTGTTGGTGATCGTTTGAATACGGATATCCAGTTAGGCAAGCAGGCCAAATTACAGACGGTCTGGATTCGTGCACATGAAGAAGCAATACCTAAAGAGACGAACCGACAACCGGATTTCATTATAAAAACGATTAAGGAATTACCGGATGTTCTGGCAAAAGCAGTCGGGGCCGGAATTGGCTGATGTAATTGGCTATAAAGGTGGGCTTTACAATGATTGACATTGGTTGACTGTAAAAAAGCACACTGTTAAAAAACAGTTCATTACATTTCGGAAGCTGCCAGCCAGACTTCCAAGGAACTACTGGACACACCTTGCGCGCCATTTTGCAATATGTATCTGATTTCTTCCTGCGTGTTGATTAGTCCGGCAGCGATAATCAGCTGTTTGATTACAGGCTTAACGTGCTTTTGAATATGCGGGACGGCAATACCAGGGAGAATTTCCACGCCATCGGGCTGAGAAGTTTTAATTGACTTGATGCCCTGTTTGATAGATGCTGTATCCAAAATGAAAACACGCTGGATCGTCAGCAGACCCAATTGTTTGGCTGTCTGGATGAGATTGGAGTGTGTCGTAACAATGCCATCGATCCCTATTTTATCTGCAAGGAATTGAATGCCGGATGCATCCCTTTTTAAGCCTTTGATCAAATCCATATGTACAAAAATCAGCTTATCCGTTTGCTTGATTCTTTTAACTGTATCTTCCAAGGTGCAAATATCGGCTTGTATGAGAATGATAATATTGCTGTCTGTCGCTAACGCTCTTTCCAAATCGTCCGGTTCAGTTAACGAAACAATAATGGGATTTTTGTTTAAAGCATATTTTAGCGGATTCATAAATATTGTCCCCTTCGGAAAATTTGCTTTTTGTTTTTTCATTATACTAGCAGAGAAATTGCTGTCAAGATTGGTTTTACTATTTTAATAGGAAAGGGGTGAAGTGAAATGATCAATTATCGACTGTTGGCACTTGACTTGGATGGTACACTATTGAATCGCAGAAATAAAATTTCAGCAAAAAATAAAAAAGCGATACGCCAGGCACAGGATGCGGGAGTCGTTGTGGCGCTCACTACCGGCAGGGGTATCCAGCGTGTTGCGCATCTTCTGAAGAAAGTAGATTTGGAGGGACCACTCGTGATGGCAAATGGTGCCGATGTCAGGCTGAACCCCAACCAACTGCTGAGTAGGCATTTCATTAGAAAAGAAGATATTCATTACCTTCACGACATGGCAGTGCGTACTGGTGTGAAATTTTGGGGGTACAGTATGGAGAGTTTTACCAAGGGCACTGAATGGACTGCGGAAATGTTTGAGCAGCATTGGTTGAAATTTGCCATGAAGGATGACGATTTAGAAAAAATAAGCCTCCTCCGACAGCAGTGTGAAAATTTGTCGCATATCGAGATTACCAGTTCCGCTCGTAACAATTTGGAAATATCTCTTAAGGGAATTACCAAAAGATACGGTGTGGAACGTGTTTGTGAGCGATTGGGTATTGCCATGGAAGAGGTGATGTCAATAGGAGATAATTTGAATGATTATCATCTGATGGAAAGTGTCGGTTTTGGCGTTGCTATGGGAAATGGGGATGAAAAATTGAAAAAAATCGCCGATGCAGTTACAGACACGAACGATAAAAGTGGTGTCGCCAAGGCAATTCAGAGATATTTGTTGGGGGAAAGTCGCCAATAGCGAGTTAAGTTGGTATATCCGGTACAAATGCTAGGATTTTGTTGGAATGTTACTTGGAAAAATAACAGAAAAATTTTAACGTACGCTGTGGCAGTAAGTGTAAGATTTTGGTAAAAAAATAGGACACAGAAAGCAGGGATTTATATGTATATGATGGCACATAGAGGGATTTCGGGACATCGGCCGGAAAATACAATGGCATCATTTCGTGAGGCTGTAAAGCAAAAAGTGGATTGTATTGAGCTCGATGTACGCCTGACAAAAGATGGCGTGCCCGTCGTATGTCATGACGCGACCATTAGGCGCACAAGCAATGGAAAAGGCTTCATTCATCAGTTGACATTGAAGGAATTGAAAAAATATGATTTTGGTTCCTGGTTTTCAGAAGAATATAAAGGAGAACGGATCCCAACTTTTGAAGAAGTGCTTGAATTGGTGAAGGATGAATCCATTAATTTGAATATCGAAACGAAAAATGGGCCGGTGATTCCGGAAGACTTGGAGGCTAAAACGCTGGATTTGGTGTATCGATATCACATGCAAGAGCGTGTGATGTATTCATCGTTCGATCATTTCAGTTTAAAGCGGTTATACAAATTGGATAGTAGCGCAAAGGTAGGTTTTGTTTTTCATATGAATTTGATCAATCTGTTCGATTACATTGAAAACACTGGGGTGCCCACGTTTAGCATCCACCCAAATCACTTTTATATTACGGACGAAATGATTCAAGAAGCGCATAAGCGGGGAATCAAAGTGAACGCCTATACAGTTAACAACCGCGGATGGGCAGACAAATATCGGCATATGGGCGTTGACGGCCTGATCACAAACTATCCTGCAGAGATGAAATGATGCGGGACAAGGGGACAGGTTCACTGTCCCTTTGCTAGGGACAAAGGGAGCTTTACCCACATCTTGCCCAACATTTCACTTATCGGTATTTTCTGATACAATGGTGATAGACAATTCACCAAGATTAGCCCTCCCACAAAAAAACTGCAAAGGATGTACGCTTATGTCCCATCCACAGCTGGTTATGGAAAAATCGCCCGCCTATCCTCACCATGACCAATTATTCAAAGAACTGATACGAACATTTTTTGAGGAATTTCTGGAAGCTTTTTTCCCGGAAATCCACCCGATGATTGACTTTCAAAATATTACTTTCCTGTCCGAAGAGGTGTTTACAGACCTGTTGGAAGGTGAAAACCGTCGGCTGGACATCGTTGTGGAAACAAAATTGAAAAGTGTGGATGCTGTCGTGATTGTACATGTGGAACCGCAAAGCACACAGCAAACGCATTTTCAGGAAAGGATGTATCAATATTTCAGCATGCTCTACCAAAGGCACCGTAAGCCAATTATCCCGATTGCTGTTTTTAGCTATAAGGAAAACTGGGAAAAAAACCAGTTTGTCATGGCATTTCCGTTTTTTCATGTATTGACATTCAACTATTTAACATTGCATTTGCACAAGAAAAACTGGAGGGATTATATCACTTCCGACAACCCTGCCGCTGCAGCGCTATTAAGCAAAATGAATGTCAAGCAAGAAGAACGGGTGCAAGTGAAGAAGGAATTCTTGCGGATGATGGTAAAAATGCAATTGAATCCCGCCAAACAGCGTTTGATATACGGGTTTTTCGAAAGTTATCTGCAATTAAACGAAGAAGAGGAGGAGCAACTGATGGAAGAAATCAAGCATATGGATGAAGCTGACAAAATCATGGAAATTCCGATTTCGTACGAAGAGAAAGGAAAAGAAATAGGCAAAAAAATAGGTGAAGAAATAGGTAAAAAAATGGGAAAGGAAGAAGGCATAAAACTAGGAAGAGAAGAAGGAATTAGGCAGGTTGCTCTGGAGATGTTGCGAAAGGGAGCAGCAGTTGATTTTATTTCCGAGGTAACCAGGCTAAGCAAGAAAGAAGTAGAAGCGTTGAAGCGGGAGTTGTAATTGGGAGAAACAGGGGATTAAAAAATACCAAACCGAAAATAACGGGTTAAATGCAGCGTGAGCAACTACTAATTAAAATGGGATATTTAATCCGTTCAAAAGGGGGAGATGGAGATTGACAGAAATCGTTGAAGCGCAACACAAGACAATTCTGGACATGGACGCGACAGAACTTGCCCAAAAAATCAGGGACCGCGAAATAACGTGTACAGAAGCCGTCTCCGACTACATCAAACAAATAACGAAGGTTAATCCAAGAATAAATGCCATGGTGGAAGAACGATTCACCCAAGCGATTGAAGAAGCGAAGGAAAAGGATTTGCAGTTGAATGAATCAACGGCAAAAGGAGATCTATTTGGTGTTCCAATCAGCGTAAAAGAAGCGTATGATGTGGCCGGCATGAAGACAACTGGCGGTTTGCTTTACCGACGGAAGGCGTTTGCAAGCGAAGATGCCGAAGTTGTCAAACGGCTGAAAAACGCCGGAGCAATCATTCTTGGAAAAACAAATACACCGGAATTATGCTTTTGTCAGGAAACGGAAAACAAATTATATGGCCGGACCAACAACCCATGGGATATAGCCCGTACAGCAGGGGGATCAAGCGGTGGCGAGGGTTCGTTGCTGGCTGCCGGTGGTGCAGCGATTGGAATCGGATCCGACATTGGGGGCTCAATCCGATTTCCCAGCCATTTTAACGGCGTCATTGGATTTAAGTCTGGCATGTTTCAGGTTTCAGCAGATGGCAATTTTCCAAATATCAATCACCCGCTGCAGCAACGGATGCTTGGACTTGGGCCAATGGGCAAATCCGTTCGTGATATGAAGCGGATGTATCATATTATTGCGGACAGGAAACCGGCAGCGAAGACACTTGATTCAGTTCAAATTGATATACTGCCTGCAGCAACCAATTTCCCACTTGCAAAATATTCCAAGGAATTGCTTGATGATGTTGCACACTTCCTTAGCTCCTTCTTTCCTATAGAGCGAGCGGTGCCACCTTACTTTAATGACAGCGCCCTTTTATGGCAGGAAATCATGTCAATTGATGGGGGAAAGAGCGTCGCTGAGATTGCTTTGCCAAATCAAAATACAACCGTATGGAAGGAATATGCCAAGGAAAGGTTTACCAACATTTCACCTATTCATCGTTATTTGTCATGGGCACTAATCGGCGCAAACATGTTCAAGCCTTCAAAGAGGCGGATAGCAGAAATTGTGGCAATCTTTGAAAAGGGCGATGCAAAATTACATGATTATTTGGCAAATCGCGTGCTTATATTCCCGGTATATCACAGGGGAGCACCTGAACACGGGGAAGTGTACAAGGATATTTTTTCCATTCGAAAAACGTTTAAAAAATACATGCCCTTTATTGCCCATGCTAATGTGTGGGGATTACCAGCGCTTGTGATTCCTGTCGGAACGGACGAAGATCATATGCCGATCAGTATTCAGATAATGAGTATGAATGGAAATGAGGATCTATTGTTTAAGCTCGGGGAAATGCTAGAAACGCATTTCCGGGGATACGCTCGCTCACAATTGCTTGACTAAGGCTACCAACATTTGGATATTTATGTGAAATAATGGAAAAATACAGAAACAAGTTATTTGTCTCTGTATTTTTCTACTGTTTTCTATTAGACACAATCTTCGCCCACTTTTTCCTATCCCTTGCTGGCATTTTCTTATCAAATCGTTTTCTGCAGCTTTCAAAAGTAGGACGTTTCGTCATAATCCCCTTTGTAACATCTTCCAAACGTCTTTCAACCATGCTTTTGAATATATCTTCATTGTAAATAAACATTCTCATTCTCCTTCTCGATTTTTGATACTTTCATCATAACGGAAGGATAATGTATTGACTTCGGCACGGGGGCTGAAAAATAGCGGAAAAAATCCCATACTTAGGAAGTAGAGATCATACATCTCCCGCCTGACTCTTTTCATGCTGCGGACTCGAAAGTGAATTCCAAAATCTCCTCGGAGTAAACAGAATTCTTGAAATCTATTTTTTAGTGTGTCATTATTGTAAGAATAACAAAGTGCAAAAAATTTGTTATAGGAAATATTAATAGCAATCCAAGTGATTGCTATCAAAGTAGTATAAGAATCATGATTATTTGAATTTTGCCATGATCACATCACAACCAGACAAGGAGGAACCTAAAATGGCAGAAACGACCATGGAAACGACTGACAAAAATGCTTTATTGCGACAGGATGTAAATATGCTCGGCAATATTTTGGGAGAAGTTCTAGTGCTCCATGGCGGTAAAGAGCTGTTTGACAAAGTCGAAACTATCCGGGAAATGACCAAAAGTATTCGAAACGCGTTTGACGAGCATACTTATCATTCCCTGAAAAAAGAAATCAGCAGTCTGAAACCACCGATGCGGCAACAAGTGATCCGTGCATTTTCCATTTACTTCCACTTGATTAATATGGCCGAACAAAATCACCGCATTCGGCGTCGGCGCCAGTACTTATTGACGGAGGACAAAAATCAGTCCTTCTCTTTGGAAGATGCGGTCTCCAAAGTAAAAAGCTACAACCTCACCAATGACAGCATTCAAGAAGTGCTTGATCAGTTATCCATCGAATTGATTATAACGGCACACCCGACAGAGGCAACAAAACGGACAGTGCTGGAGATACAAAAACGAATATCGGAAAATTTGCGGAGACTGGACAACCCGCTAACCACAAAAAAAGAAAAAGCATTTGTGGAAGAGAGCCTTTTCAATGAAGTGACCGCTCTATGGCATACAGATGAGTTACGACATCGTAAACCGGAAGTCCTGGATGAAGTGAAGAACGGTCTTTATTACTTCGACCAGACATTATTCGAAACACTGCCTGCTATCTTTCAGGATTTGGAATTACAGCTGCAGGAACAAGTTTCAGGGAAGGAGTGGCAGGTTCCAAATTTTATCCACTTTGGTTCTTGGATTGGGGGTGATCGGGATGGCAATCCGAATGTGACTCCGGAAATCACCTGGAAAACGCTTGAAATGCAGCGGGATCTGATAATGAAAAAATATGATGCATCCATTGTGGAGCTGATGAGGCGCTTTAGCCAATCGAGCGAACGCATCGCCATCAGTCAGGATTTTATCGATAAGGTGACAAAAGAAGAAGATACGTATTTACAAGAAAAAGAAAAATGGCATGTATCATCGGAAGTATACCGTCGGAAATTCGCGGTTATTTTAAAACGCCTGCGAGAGACTGGGAAATCTGATATTGGATACGACCGTGCAGAAGAACTGGTGGCTGATCTCAAAGAAATCAAGGAGCATGCAGAGAAGTATTTGCCGAAATCTAAAAAGCTGAAAACCATTCGTAAGGTGATCCGACAGGTGGAGATGTTCGGCTTCCATTTGGCGACACTTGATATCCGAAACCATAGTGGGGAGCATGAGACAGCTATCCATGAGATTTTGCAAGCTGTCCATATCGCGAAGGATTATACCTCCCTTTCAGAAGAGGAAAAACAAAAAGTATTATGTGAGGTTTTGAACGACCCACGGCCACTTCTGCTTTTCGATGGCGGATATTCCGAAGCAACCCGGGAGATGCTGAACGTTTTTCGGATGATCAAAAAAGCCCATGAAGAATTCGGCAAACGCGCGATTGAAGTCTATTTGATCAGTATGGCAGAGGCACCAAGCGATGTTTTGGAAGTTTTAGTACTTGCCAAAGAAGCGGGGATCTATCGACTATATTCGGATGGAAGTGTAGAAAGCGACCTGGATGTGGCGCCTTTGCTGGAAACAATTGATGACTTGGTCGCTGGCCCGCACATCATGCGAACATTATTTGAAACGGATGTATACCGTAAACAGCTTAAGGCACGAGGGCATCATCAAGAAATCATGCTCGGCTATTCTGACGGCAGCAAAGATGGCGGGACATTAAGTGCGAACTGGAAGCTGTTTAAAGCCCAGCTGGAAATCCATAACATGGCGAGGGAATATGGTATTGGCTTAAAGTTTTTCCATGGGCGTGGGGGATCGTTGGGCCGCGGGGGCGGTTCGTTGAATACGAGTATCCTTTCGCAACCGATGGAGACATTGGGAGATGGTGTGAAAATCACGGAGCAGGGAGAAGTGCTTTCTTCCAGATATTTACTCGAAGACATCGCTTATCGGAACCTGGAGCAAGCAGCCGCAGCTTTATTTGTGAGCTGTGCCAAAGCTGCCAGCGCACCCGACCAAATGGAGTTACGCAAACAGGAGTGGGAAGCGGCGATGGAGGCTATTTCCGAAAAATCGCTGCAGAAATATCAATCGCTCGTGTTTGGCGATCCGGATTTTCTGACCTATTTCAAACAGGCTACGCCATTAAACGAAACGCAAGCTTTAAATATCGGATCGCGGCCGATGAGCAGAAAGAGCAGCCCGCGTTTTGAGGATCTTCGGGCAATTCCGTGGGTGTTCGCCTGGACGCAATCTAGACATATGCTTCCTGCTTGGTATGCAGCGGGTACGGGGCTGCAATCTTTTATCGAAACGGATGAAAGTCATTTGGAAATGTTGCAAACGATGTATAAAGAATGGTCCTTTTTCCATTCGACTATCAATAATTTGCAAATGGCCCTGTTAAAAGCGGATATGAAAACCGCGAAAGAGTATTTGGAGTTGGTTGCGGATCCTGCGCTGGCAAAACGAATATATGAAGATATTGTCGATGAGTATGAGCGGACAAAAGAGGCACTGCTGCAGATTTCCGGCAATAAAGAACTGCTCAGTCATAAGCCGAATATTAAAGAGTCTGTATATCTTCGCAATCCATATGTCGACCCGCTCAATTTTCTGCAGGTGGACTTGATCCAGAAGCTTCGCAACACCCCAAATCCGCCAGAGGATCTTGTGACCGAGGTACTGCTGACGATTAACGGCGTTGCTGCTGGACTGGTGAATACAGGTTGAGTGGGACAAGGGGACAGGTTCACTGTCCCATCTTTTTTCGGGACAAGGGACCTGACCCTACTGTCCCGTTTTTTTAAATTGGATGTGGAATGATATGAAGCTACAAACATTTTTGAACAGATTCGTGGCGAATTGCAAAACGATTTTGGAGAAAAACCTTGTTGGTATTTATTTGCACGGTTCTGCGGCGAAGGGGTGTTACCAACGTGGTATAAGTGATATTGACATTCTCATCGTTGTAATGAAACGTATGGATATAAAGACTAAAAAAGCGCTTATAGCTTCCATTTTACAATTGGATGCATCCGATCCACAGAACAAATTGGAAAGGAGCATCCTGCTACAGCAAGACTTGGAACAGTTCCAGTATCCAACCCCTTTTCAGTTGCACTATTCCGAGGCGCATAAAGAAAAATATATGATGGACAATGACTACATGTGTATGGATGGTTTGGATGAGGACTTGGCTGCCCATATTGTAGATACCCGGCATAGAGGGGTATGTTGTATGGTAAGGAGATCAGTAAGGTTTTCCATCCGATCAAAGATAGGTATTATATTCAATCTATTATAAATGACATTGAAAACGCAACGAATGAAATCACAAACAACCCGGTGTACTTACACAATGAATTTGTGTTGCGTTCTCTGTTACTTGCGTGATGGATTAATTTATTTCCAAAAAGGAAGCGGGGAATTGGGCATTAAAAAAATCAATTTCCACAAGGTACAGACATCTTATCTCGCAATGTTTGCAAGTATATGAAGGAGATGCTTCGTTATCCCTGTGCAATCAGAAAAACGATGGGGAATATAGAAGATTTGCTTCTTTCATGGAAACGGAGATAAATGCAGAACTGAACAAGCGTTTTGAAAAGTTGTGATACAAATAAAAAGTGAGTGGAGATTATGGAGGAATCAGGGTGAAACTTTACTTGTCGTCGTTTAAACTTGGAAACGAAGAACAAAAACTTAAAGAACTCACAAAAAACGGAAACAATAGGCTTGCTTATATCCATAACGCAATGGATCATGCAACAGATTTGGAAAGAAGAAATAAAAGTGAAGCGTTGGATATTACTGACCTCCAAAGATTGGGTTATACAGTCGATGTTTTGGACTTAAAACAGTACTTTCATAAACCAGTCGAACTAGAGAAAAGACTTGATTATTATGATGTTCTTTGGGTAAGAGGTGGTAACACTTTTGTTCTAGCGCAGGCAATGAGACTAAGCGGTTTTGATAAAATTCTTCAAAGGTATTTCAGGGATAACAAAGATATTGTATATGGAGGATATAGTGCAGGCATTTGTATTCTGGGGACTACCTTGAAAGGGATTCATTTGGCAGATGATCCTAATCAGAAACCGTATGGGCGAGATTACCCGATTATTTGGGAAGGAATGAATATCTTGGATTATGCGCTTGTCCCACACTATAAATCAGAACATCCGGAATCTGAAGATGTGGACAAAATAATAGCATATATGATTGATAGTAAAATACCATTTAAGGCATTAAGAGATGGAGAAGTAATTATCATTGAATAATGCAACCCATTATCAACCCGAAACCATTCCCGAAAATATGGGAGTTACGTAATCGCAATAGGCATTCATCTCCCCATTATGGGGACAGGGCCCATCCATCCCCTGTCCCCACATTTTCTCTCTTATCTGGGACAAGGAACCTGTCCCCATGTCCCGCCCCCGCTCGATATTCAGTCTGCTAATGTAAAATGATTCTTTGCTTTTGCGGGATAGACTCCACTTACGCCTAACCAATTCCAATAATAGTCCCCGCGTTTCTTGCCGATGGAGCCTTGAAGCAGCATGCCGGTACTGATCAACCTGGAAGGCATGTTAGCCAACTTGTAAGACCAGGACGTGTCCAAATCAGTGACGGTAATGATATTATCGCATACTTCTTCCACCTGATAGACACTGTCGATGACTGTCGTGCATTGATTGTAGTCCGCATCATTTGCAGCACGTTCTTCTTTGAAATTCCAATTATTTTGATGAATGGATGGGTAAGTGCGTACAACGAGGTAATTTATCAGCCGTTCGCACATGATAAGCTCGGGTTTGGCTGTCTCTGTATATTGCTTGACCAATTCATACCAACTGGTGCCGACGCGCTGATCGAGCCATCGGACAAATCTATTTAGCTGCAATAAAAATATTTCTGACTCTCGTTGTTTGGTTGAAATTTTCATAAGACGAGGGAAGGTGATGTGGATTAATTCTTCCCAGAATGAGGGCTGGCATGCTTCCCACGAGGATGGACATTTATCTTCGAGATGGTCGGTGAAGTGTTTGGCCAGAATGCGAAGGAATTCGTTGGCGTGTTTACCCGAACCTTTCTTGCGTTTGTATGCTGCCAGATCATTACTGTAGAATTCCAACAGGCCCCGGTAGCGCATATCAAACTGGGAGCAGATATGTAATTTCTCCAGCATGGCCTGCCGATCTTCTGGACCGTTAAATGTGTACGACCGTACTTTGATCTCCAACGGTTTTTCTTTTTCATGCGCGTGCAATTTTCCCGTTCCATTTGTATAAAAGAATTTGCTCTTCAATCACATCAACTTCTTTCTATTAAATTTTTTGTCAAGCCAAATGGAATTTTGTATTGCTGGTGAGGATACTAGCAGGGGGGTGCTATTATTATAACATATAATTGGCGGAATAGAAGTAGTAGTTTGATAATTATTTGATATGAATAGGAATATAGATTGTTGTCTGTTCAAACAAATTAGTATATGAGGCTATGACGGGAATTCAAAAAGCGTATTCAGACAATGAAATGCAACGCAAACAATATACCAAAATTTTTCTGTGATAGCTTAATATGAGCGAAATACGAGTGGACAAGTAATAATAATTAATGGCAAAAGCGTCCAATAAAAAAGAACAGGATTCCCAATGTAAATAAATTGGTAATCCTATCTTTTAGTGGGTGCCGTCCTGCAAGCTATTGTAGCGATCTGTTTTTCTTAAAAATCAATTGTTCGTACGTCTTGGATTTCCGGGAGTGCCTTCAAAGCATCGATGCTTTCTTGTTTCAAATGGCGATCAACCTTCAGCATCATGATTGCATTTCCACCTGCATCACTGCGGTCAACTTGCATTGTGGCAATGTTAATATGATGTTTTCCTAAAAGATTTCCCATTTTGCCAATAACGCCTGGCTGGTCACGATGGTGAATCAAGACGATATGTCCTTCGGGTGTGACATCCACATGGAATTCCCCTACATGGACAATCCTTGGTCCAAGTCCGTTCAATAGCGTACCAGCCGCACAAAACTTTCCTTCTGCCGTTTTAATTTCAAGGCGCAGCAGGTTTGTGAATCCTTCCGCAGCGGATTTTGTTTTATTTTCATGGATGGTGATATCTTTCTTTTCAGCCAAATACAATGCATTAACCTCATTGACATGCGTGCCGAGATGTTTTTTCAGCAGTCCCTTGATAGCAATCCGACTGACTGGGGTGACTTCATATTCTGTTATATCACCGGCGTAATTCAACGTGATTTCTTCGATGGCATCATCCGTCAAATAGGATAGAAATTCGCCAAGTTTTTCCGCCAAAGTAAAATATGGCTTTAATTTTCCCATATGTTCATTTGAAATAGCTGGCAAATTCACAGGGTTTTCCGCCACAGCTCCGTTTAGAAAACGTGCAATATCATGGCTGACATCTATTGCGACGTTTTCCTGTGCTTCTACCGTCGATGCTCCTAGGTGTGGCGTGGCAACCACTTCAGGGAGGGTAAGCAACTTATTATCGATTGCTGGTTCATTCTCAAACACATCCAAGGCGGCACCGGCTACTTTTTTGGCAACAATTGCATCATACAATGCTTCTTCATCGATGATTCCGCCCCGTGCACAGTTGATGATGTGCACGCCGGTTTTCATGATTGCAAAGGAGTCCGCATTAATCAAATGGCGGGTATTTTTTAAAAGCGGTGTATGCACAGTAATAAAATCAGCCGACCGGAGTACATCTTCCAGTGTGCCATAGCCTACACCGATTTTTTCCGCTTTTTCTTCCGTCAAAAATGGGTCATAGGCAATTACTTTCATGCGCTGTCCTTTTGCACGGTAGGCGACTTCTGTACCAATGCGGCCCAAGCCGACAATCCCCAGCTTTTTTCCTTTTAATTCCGTCCCAATAAATTTTTTCCTGTCCCATTGCCGCTGTTTCAGTGAATAATATGCCTGTGGAATATTCCTTGACAAAGACATCAGCATTGCCATCGCATGCTCGGCAGCTGAATTTGTATTGCCATTGGGTGCATTGACGACAACAATACCATGCTCTGTTGCAGCATCGATGTCGATATTATCCGTGCCGACACCGGCCCTGCCGATTATTTTTAATTTTTTCGCGTGTTCAATGACTTTCCGTGTGACAGTAGTTTGACTGCGGACAATCAATGCATCATATTTAGGGATTTCCTCAAGCAGTTCCTCAGGAGATAGGGATGTTTGCATGGTCACATCCATCTTTGGATTGCATTTTAGCGGCTTGATACCTTCTTCGCTAAGCGGATCCGCAACAAGAATACGGAACGTCATGCATTTTCCTCCTTGTTTTGGCTGATGAAACGGAAATATTCTTTTTCAGCTTCCTTTGTACCGATGCCGAATGTATCAGCACCAGTCAGTTTGGAAAGCCCCGTTTCAAGTAAGCCAATGCAGAGCAGGACATCGTTTGGCGAACAATACCCCATATGACCGATGCGGATAATTTCATCAGCAAGATGTCCCTGTCCACCAGCTACGTTTAAGTTTACATTTTCTTTGAGCAATGTTTTTAATTGCTTGGCAGAGAAATGTTCCGGCTTCACTGCCGTAATGGTCGGAGAAGCAAATTCATCCGCTGCAAGCAATGGCAATCCAAGTGCCTTGCATGCCTTCCTCGTCATATCGCGCATCACCCGATGACGCGCATAAACATTTTCCAAGCCTTCTTCTGCGATCAATGTGACAGACTCTTTTAAGCCAAACAGCAATGATACTGCGGGGGTAAATGGGGTGGAGTCTTCCCCAAGCGCTTTCTTATACGAACTGAGATCAAAATAAAAGCGCGGATGGCTATTGTTTTCAATTCTTTTCCATGCTCGCTCACTCACTGCAACAAATGCCAATCCCGGTGGCAGCATCAATGCTTTTTGTGAACCTGTGACAAGTACATCGATTCCCCATTCATCCATATTACTTTCGGTACCGCCGACGGAAGAAACACCGTCAACAACAACATAGGCATCGGAAAATTCATGTACAACTTTCGCCAATTCCTTAACTGGATTTAACACGCCCGTTGACGTTTCACAAAATGTAAGAAATACAACTTGAATGTTTGGGTGGCCCAGAAGGTATGTCTTTAACTCATCCGGGCTGCAAGCTTCCCCCCAAGTTGTATTTAAACGGTGGGTTTTGAATTGATGTGCTTCACAAATGGCGGCAAATCTATCCCCAAATGCCCCGGTAACAGCAACAAGTACCTCGTCGCCTGCACTTGCCATATTCACTGCAGCCGTTTCCAGTGCACCTGTGCCGCTACTTTCGATGATGATGACGTCTTGTTTTGTTCCGAAAATCGGGGGTAGCAGTGGCTGAATTGAATGGATAAGCTGCTTGGTTTCTTCATCCCGATGGCCGACCATATCATGATTCATTGCCCGCTGTACACGTGGTGGAACTGGTGTCGGACCGGGGATTCTTAATTGTTGCGAAAACATGTGCAATCACCTTCCTAATAGTAAAAAGACATTGAAATAATCCAAATTTTATTAATGAATAAAGAATAGCAGATAAGAGAATGTTGTCAAGAGCAAAAGCGCAGGCGCTCTTACAGGCTAAAAGCGCGACGTTCTGGGGCTGCGGTTAATCATCCCATTGAAAACCGTTTGGGGGCTACGATTACTCGTTTCATCAAGAAACCCTGGGACTAGGACTGCGGTTACTCGTCCCACCGAAAACCATTGTGGCAACATCCTAGTGATCAACATCGTGTTGGCCCGAACCAATCAGGCGTTTGACTTTCTGTTGCCCCCACTTATCGTTTTTTATTTAATTTAAATGTTTGAAGTGGGGGTCTTACAGCTAGTTAATCCTGAGATAAAAAAATCGGTGAAGCTTCAAAGGTATGTTTTCGCTCATATTGCTATAGGCTGATTTAATAAAACTCGGGAAAACCAATTGGTTGCCAAAGCTGTTTAAACGGGAAAATGATACAATGATAATAAAATGGGGGGAGTCGAATGGACAAAAATAAACAACCGCGTGTTTGCGTTGTTGGCAGCATTAATATGGATTTAACCGTCACCACGCAAGTCATGCCACAGCAGGGCGAGACTGTTTTGGGCGATGATTTTGCGACCTATCCGGGTGGAAAAGGTGCAAACCAGGCAGTGGCAGCAGCACGACTTGGAGCAGAAGTACATATCATAGGTGCGCTTGGTGAAGACGTTTTTGGCAAGACGTTGTATGACCATTTGAAACAGGAGTCTGTTCTGCTGGATGGTATCAAAAAAATTGCTGATACCCCGACTGGCGTTGCGTCAATTATTTTGTCGGAAAACGATAACCGGATTATTGTTGCCCCAGGTGCCAATGTCCAGGTAACACCGGAGCTTGTCGAAGCAAAGCGGGATATCATCAAATCGAGCAATATTGTACTGCTTCAACTGGAAATACCGATAAAGTCAGTTGTAAAAACAGTAGAGATTGCCAATGCGTACGGTGTACCGGTTATTGTCAACCCTGCACCATATCAGCAACTGCCTGTTTCCGTTGTCAACGGTGCCACTTTTTTAACACCAAATGAGATTGAAGCGGCAGCGATGACGAAAGTTGCAGCAATGGATTTGCAGCAGAAATTGATTGTAACAAAAGGATCTGCCGGAGTAGCATTTTATCGGAATGGAAAGGAGGAGCTTGTTCCAGCATTCACAGTGAATGCGAAAGATACGACCGGAGCAGGTGATACGTTCAATGGTGCACTTGCCGTGGCATTGGCCAATGGCCGTGAACTCGCAGATGCGGTTTTATTTGCAAATGGTGCAGCAGCCTTATCGGTGACAAAAATAGGTGCACAAGCCGGTATGCCAAGTATGACAGAAGTGGAAGATTTTCTGAAAACACAGGAATGAGTGGATTGGAAAAACACTAATATATAAGGAATGGAAATGAAGTGGAGGCAGCATCATGCAAAAAGTAATTCTTGATGTAGATACAGGTATTGACGATGCAATGGCAATCTTGTTGGCGGCTGAAAGCGGTCAATTGGATATTCTTGGTATTACAACAGTAAATGGAAATGTTCCATTGGAGTATGTCGTGACGAACACGAAAAAAGTTTTACAGTTGCAAGGAAACAAACATATCAAAGTGTATCGCGGGGCGAATCAGCCGTTGATTAAACCTGCAAGGCATGAATTCGCTGTTCATGGCAACGATGGACTTGGCGGCGCATTAGCAGATATGGAAACCAACCAGCCGGAGGGCGAAGCATTTGCCCCGGATTTTATCATTGAACAAGCAAAACGATATCCAGGAGAAATCACGTTAATTTTAGTGGGACCACAGACAAATCTGGCGTTGGCATTACGCAAAGAGCCACAATTGGCACAATGGATCAAGCAAGTCGTTATCATGGGTGGGCTCGTTTCTGAAAGCGGCAAAGGAAACACATTGCCTACTTCAGAATTTAATATTTTTGCAGATGCAGAAGCCGCACGAATTGTATTTCACTCGGGATTGCCAATCAAGCTAATCAGCCTAGACGTTACCATGAAAACTTATTTGACTAAAGACCTTATTGAGAAACTTCATGGCACCAAATACTATGATTTTATCATGCAAAGTACAAGTGTTTATCGAAAAGACAGTTTACAAAACTACGGAAATGATGCGTGTGCACTGCATGACCCCTTAACAGTCGGGGTAGTGCTGGATCCGACTTTTGTAAAGACAGCAAAATACTTTGTGGATGTAGAAACAAAAAGCGAATTGAGTTATGGGCAAACTATCTGCGATTTCCGCAACAATTGGAAAAAGGAACCAAATGTTGAGATTTGTCTTGATGTGGATGCAGAGCGGTTTGTGGCATTTTTTATTGATACGTTGCAAAAAGCATAACAAAAGGTTTGATTTGAATGCTTGATAGGACCATAAAAAAAGTATACAGAAACCTTCATTGAACCAGCATGTGAAATTTTTCTCTATTTCATATGCTGTGTTTTTAAAAAACGTCTATCTTTTCCCATAAAGCATAATTTGTCACTTCTTTCGCATATGAAATAGTAATCCAGGCATAGGCAGAAGGGAGGGACATTTTTTTATACAGAAAGTAAAGGGGGATAGACAGGATGAGCAATATTATTTTAGTGGAGTTTTTTCTTTATTTCCTTTTCATTATTGGTCTTGGGTATTGGATGAGCCGGACAAAAATGACTCATTCTGTTTTCATTTTGGGTGGAAAGAAACTGCCAGGCTGGGCGCTTGCTTTTTCAGAACGGGCGACTGGTGAATCGGCGTGGCTGCTGCTCGGTTTTACCGGATTTGTTTTTACATCGGGACTTTCCGGAATATGGGTTGCTGCGGGAATTGCATCCGGAATCATTTTTGCCTGGCTTTTCCTTGCACGCAGGTTTATGCGAGAAGCGGACAAATACAATGTTTTGACCCTTACTGATTATTTGGCGGTCAGGTTTGCTGAAAAAGCAAATATGATTCGCTGGCTGGCGTCCATTTTAATTACGGGATTTTTTATGTTTTATATTGGTGCACAGCTTGCTGGTGCCGGAAAACTGTTTCTTACTACCTTTGAAATGAATGAGACGACTGGCATCATCATTGCGACAATCGTTATTTTGGCAACTGCTTATTTTGGCGGATTTTTGTCGGTAGTGTGGACAGATATGGTACAGAGTGTGATAATGCTGGTTACGCTTTGCGTATTGCCAATCGTGGCGCTTGTCTATTTGCAAACGAACGATATTTCGATTAGCCAATCACTTGTTGCTGCCGGCGATTCTTTTGATTCCTGGCTTGGCGGTGCGACAGGCTTTGCAATCGGTGTGCTATTTTTCAATAATTTTTCGTGGTTTTTTGGCTATCTGGGTGGACAGCCGCAGCTAACTGCCAGATTCATGGCAATGAAGAACGACAGGGAAGCAAAACAGGGGATTGCAGTAGGTGTGATTTGGACGGTCATGGCATATACCGGTGCTTTCCTAATCGGAATTGCTGCCATCGCAATGTATCAGCAGGGGACATTTGCCGATGTGGAAACGATTTTGCCGCATATGATTTTGGATTTGATGCCTGCCTGGATAGCCGGTATACTGCTGGCTGGTATCATGGCGGCTATTATCACGACTGCAAATTCACAAATTATGGTCGTGACAAGTTCAGTGAGTGAGGACATTATTCACAAAACGCTAGGATTCCAATTGACGGATAAACAGCTTGTGCGTGTTTCCCGTATTATCGTATTAGCTGCAGGTATTCTTGGAATGATTATTGCCCTTACATCGGATTCACTTGTCTATTTGGTTGTCAGCTGGGCATGGGCCGGGATTGGCGGAACACTGTCGCCGGCTATTTTACTTACATTCTTCTGGAAACGCTATTCGGCAATTGGATTAATTGCAACGATTATTTCGGGATTCATTTTTACGGTACTTTGGATTAGTACACCGCTTGATGCTATCTTAACGTCACGGTTTACGACATTCTTCATTGCGGCCTTGTTTGGGATCGTCTTCAGCTTCATGTTTCCGGATAGACAAAAAGCCGATTAAGTTTTTTCAAGGAGCAGAGAAAATCAGCAACTGCTGTATAATTTGGCACGCTGGACATAATCTGCCTATGTATAAAACAGGAAGGCCCTTCTGATACTAATGGTCAGGAGGTGGCAATATGCCTGAAAAAAATGAACAGTGGAGCAAAAAGCGTGTTCATTCCAGCGTAAGTCCACAAGGATTATCGGAGGATGCAGCGGAGAACCGTCCGAAATCTCAGCTGGAACAACGCGCAAAGAAGAAAAATACAAAAATATAAATATTTCCTAATACCGGTTAACTGTTTTAGGTTGACTGGTATTTTTACATTTTGTTAACATTTCGCATACAAATGGATAATTTTTTTAGTTTTATGGATGAATTGTGTACAATATTAATAAGAATGGAAGGGGAGGCTGGGATGATGTATCAAAAAATGGTCCTGCAGCATTCCGCAAACACCTAAAACAAAATAATATCGTTTATTAGAAGAAATGGTTTCCCAAGCGTAGACACAATTCACGTGTTCGATTCATTTGGCAACCGCGTGGAGTTTTGAGAATGGTTTGGAATGTGATGACGCTTTCCGTTTGAAAGATGTAAGTTCGGGTCAGATAATAGCAGCCTAGCCAAACACAAATAGTTGCGGGAATTTTCCAATAAAAAAAAGAAAGGCTATTGTATTCGGGCACGTCCTTTTGTATAATGTAAACTATGAGTGAAAATAAAAAAAGGATCACAAGCGGCAACTTGTGACCCAAGCAGATACATGCAAGGCACGGCGACTTTTCTTCCGGTGTGAAAAGGTAACGCCTCCAGCAGCATGCATATGGGGGGCAATTACTTATTTTCACGGCTATTTACAATCAACAGAACTAGTGTTGAAAAAGCGATCATCAATTCAATCGTTTTATCAATTGGAATCATTCGCTTCCACCCCTTTCTTAGGGGAATGCAAAGTCGCCGTTATCGTCAACTCCGGTTCAAGTCAAATGACCCAGCATAGTATCTGTCTTTACTAGTATACTATAATAGATATAATTAATGGCATTATTGCAAAAAAATGGTACAAATTTCATAAAATATGGAAAATACAATCTCATCCTGCACAAAATACATGAGAAAAGACCTATTTTACGATCGAAAATGGGTCTTTTTTTATGTTTTTGAGACAATTTGCGTCCTATTTTCACTTTCATCCCGATATTTCCCAACCTCAGTTATGCATGAAGGGGCTATTTTTTTTGAAATGGTAAAGATTAAAAAATGAATATTTTTTCAGGGGAGGATTTCCTAGACGTTGCAGCAAAGTAACCGATTGCAATGGACAAACCCTGATTTTGGGCAGTTGGTTCCGGATGGAAGTTTCCTGTTTTTCCTGTTATAATTTATTTCTTGAGAAAAATGAATGGTCATTCATTAATAAGCAAGGATGGGAATTATGAAAAATAGCTGGCGTATTTATACAACAGATTTAAAAAAGATTTCAACGAATTGGGTGGCTGCACTCATCATCGGTGGTTTAATCATTTTGCCCTCATTATATGCCTGGTTTAATATAAAAGCGACGTGGGATCCGTATTCTCAGACAGATCAAATCCCAGTCGGCGTAGTCAATGAAGACCAAGGCGGCGCCGTTCGAGGGGAAACGTTCAATGCCGGTGATGAACTTATCAAGACATTGAAGAAGAATAATGCATTTGACTGGAAATTTACAAATCGGAAACATGCGATGGACAAAGTCAAATTTGGCGACTATTATGCGGTGATTGTCATTCCTAAGGATTTTTCCAAAAATTTGTCTACTGTCATTGACGATCATCCAAAAAAAGCAACTGTTGAATATTATGTCAATGAAAAAATCAATGCAATTTCGCCAAAAATCACAAGCAAGGGTGCGTCCACTATCGTTGAGCAAATAAGTAGCAACTTCATATCAACGGTAAACGGCGTAATTTTTGACATTTTCAACAAACTTGGCATCGAGCTGCAAAAGGGCTTGCCGGATATTAAAAAATTTGAAAACTATATTTTTACAGCTGAAAAGAAATTGCCTGAAGTAAAAAAAGTACTAGATGAAACGTACGGCAATGCCCAGGACGCGGATAAAATTCTTAACAAGGCGCAAGGAATGATTCCTGAAGCCAAACAAGACATCCAGCAAGGACTAACTACGATCGACAACACAACAAAATTCCTGAATGATGGTGAGAAACGGCTGGATGAATTGGCGCCTCAAGTAAAAGCGGATCTGCAAACCGTGCAAAAGGTGACAAAGGATGTTGACAGCTTTATTGGCGATATACAGTCCCTTGATCTGAATTGGGATAAGGGTGAGAAACTAAGCGATGACATCGATAAAAAAGTGACAAATGCCATCGAAAAAATCGGTTCGATTGAATCAGCCTTGAAACAGCTGCAAAAACAAAACAATGCGGATGCATCTCCTGCCGTTACGGAAATTCGCAAACAAATTGAAGCACGACTGCAGCGGCTTGCAAATGAACTAAACGAAAAGAATCCGGGCAGTGATAATCAGCAGGCCATTAATCAGGCAATGGATGAGTTGCGCGGGCAACTGGACCGCCTGAATACAAGTGCGGATTCGCAGGAAAATCGCCAGAAAAAAATAGCAAACGTGCTTGGACAGCTGGAAGTGTTAAAACAAGGACTGCAAAATGTGCAGGGCAATTCTGCACAAATAAAACAATTTGTCAAAGATAAGAAAAAGCAGGTTGACGAGGATTTAACAGCTATACAGCAGGTCGCTAAAAATACTAGCAATCGTATTGATGCTTTCGTGAAGGAATACAATGATCAGATTGAACCAACTATTCGAAAAGAAGTGGCTAACGCTAAAAATACGTTGGCCAGTGCACGTAAAATGCTAGTGGAAATGCAGGATACGATTCCAGAAATCGAGCGTATTTTAAGCAATACGAAAAAAAATCTTGGTGAAGGCGAAAAAATGCTTGCCGATACGCTGAATCAATATCCATATGTGCATAGCAAAATTGTGGATGTAGCAGATAAGATCCGTCAAATCCAGAAAACAACGGATATCAATGAAATTATTCAGCTATTGGAGAATGACCCAAATGCGGAAAAAAGCTTTTTTGAAGAGCCTGTAAAGCTAAATGAAAATAAACTATTTCCAATTGCCAATTATGGAACAGGGATGACGCCATTTTATACCGTTTTGGCAATCTGGGTAGGTGCGTTGCTGCTGATTTCCCTACTGGCAACCGACTTGCACGAGATGAAAGAAAACTATACCATCCGTCATGTATATTTTGGCCGTTTATTTACCTTTATGACGATAGGTTTATTGCAAACAATTGTCGTACTGCTTGGTGATCTTTGGCTTGTTGGTGTAACAGTCAAAGAGATTGGCTGGTTTATCCTGTTCGGGCTCATCACAAGTGTCGTGTTTGTAACCATTGTATATACACTTGTTTCCCTACTCGGTGATATTGGAAAGGCAATCGCGATTGTATTTCTTGTACTGCAGATTGCAGGAGCCGGCGGGACTTACCCGGTTGTGCTGCTTCCAGAATTTTTCCAGCAAATCAGTCCGTTCCTGCCGTTTACACATGCGATTGGCCTGATGCGTGAGGCAGTTGGGGGCATTGTTTGGGCACGTGTCACGCATGATCTGTTATTCCTCGCTGGCACATGGATTATCTTTCTTTTGGCTGGTGCATTTTTGAAAGTACCGCTTCATAAAATCACACGAAAATTTGCTGAGAAGTCAAAGGAATCAGGGGTATTTCATTAGCATAGGACAGGGTGGAGATTTGCTTCCGCCCTGTTTTTTGAATTTCGTTTTAACGCCATCAGAAAACTTCCAGCAGCGCCTGCCCTATTTTTCGGTATAATGGAGGTGTAAGTAATTTTTGAAAGGGAGCCTGAGATGAAACACAAAAAAGGATGGATGATTATAGCGGGAATCCTTGTGATTCTGTTCATTATAGAAGTTTTGGCGAGTATTTTCTTTTATGATCTGGCGATTAAACGGGGACCAAAAGATTTTCTTAATGGCAATGAGGATTTGAAAGTATCAGATAAAGCAATGGATGAATTTTTGCAAGGAGACTGGATTGACTGGACAAACGAGCAAAAATTTGAAGAAATGCAGCTAACTTCGTATGATGGTCTGAAATTGCAGGGATACTATCTTCCTGCCAAAAAGCCGACAAATAAGCTAGTCATTCTGGCACATGGTTACCTTGGCCACGCCAAGCAAATGGGATTGTATGGAAAATATTATTATGAAAAACTTGGCTACAATATTTTTATGCCGGATGCAAGGGGACATGGCGAGAGTGAAGGTGATTACTATGGTTTTGGCTGGCAGGATCGTCTCGATTTAATAGACTGGACAAAGAAACTGGTCAAAAAGCTAGGTCCGGAAACGGAAGTGGTCTACCACGGTCTTTCCATGGGAGCAGCCACGGTGCTGATGGCGAGTGGCGAAAAATTGCCGGATAACATCAAAGCGATTGTAGCGGATAGCCCTTATGCAAGTGTGTATGAATTATTTGCTTATCAAATGAAACGCATGTATCATTTACCGGCTTTTCCGATTTTGGACGGAACAAGCGTGGTAACAAAAATCAGGGCGGGTTATTCACTGCGGGAGGCTTCCGCTTTGAAGCAGGTACAAAAAGCTACGGTACCAATTCTTTATATTCACGGCAATACGGATACATTCGTGCCGACAAAGATGACCCATAAACTTTACGAGCATACCAAAAGCCCGGCAGAAATTTTGACAGTTGATGGAGCCAATCACGGTGAATCATACGTGCTCGCCCGTGATAAGTATATTGCCAAGTTGAACCACTTTTTGGGTGAATACGTGGGTGAATAGAGAGTGGTTTTGTAGCGTATTTCGTGGAAATGGACAGATTTTATACAGCAAGACGAATACGGTCATCTGGTTATGGGTTGAACGACAAAATGGAGACGGGAATCGCAAGGGAGGTCGTTCATCGCGGGTATGAACGACAAAATGGGGTTGGAAATCGCGGAAAAAGTCGCTCATCGCGGATATGAACGACAAAATAGGGGCGGGAAACGAGAGAAAAGTCGTTCATCGAGGGTATGAACGACAAAATGGAGACTGGAATAACGGAAAAAGTCGTTCATCATGGGTATGAACGACAAAATGAAGTCTGGAATCGAGGAAGAAGTCATTCATCGTGGGTATGAACGACAAAATGGGGGAGACAAGCATAAGAATAGTCGCTCATTGTAAGAATGAACGACAAAACAATACCGGAAAGCGAGAGGAGGCCTTAATCATTGGGAGTGTAAACTGAACTGTGTAAGTGAGAGTGCGTACGGCTCTTACTTCGCAGTTCAGTTTTTTATTGTTAGAATG